>NZ_JBQQBW010000041.1:0-59209 GCF_052245415.1 Streptomyces sp. 8N706
CAGGGACGGAAGACCCGCCCAGCCGGGCCAGTGGTGCACCTGGGCGGGAGCGAGGACGGTCTTGTGGTCAGTGGTAGGCGTGGGCGACGGCGTGTCCCCTGCCGCGGCCGATCATCCACTTGTTCACCGGGGTCGTGATCAGGAAGGCGACGGCGAAGCCGCCCAGCAGCGCGGACCAGAACAACCCGTCGGACAGCTCGGCGTCCATCGCGCCGGGGGTCAGCGCGATGATGCCGTTGTCGACCAGTTCCATGACCGCGATGGAGACCGTGTCGGCGGCGAGGGCGACCTTGACGGCGGTCGTGAGGCTCAGGCCCGCCCGGCGCACGGCGAACAGGGTGAAGGAATAACCGAAGAGGAATGCCAGGACGATCGCCAGGACCATGGTGGGCACGTTGCCCCACAGCAGGGCGGTGCCGATGACCATGCCGAGGATCTCGCCGATGGCGCAGCCGGTCAGACAGTGCAGCGTCGCCTTCGATGCGGTGCTCCAGGACGCACCGCCGGGTGTGTGCCCGCCGTGATCGTCGTGGCTGGTGGGCCCGGCGTGGCCATGGGCGGGCGCGTCGGTGTGAGCGGTGTGGTCCATGACGCATCTCCCTCTCCTTGTCCAGTGTGAGCCCGGTGGGAGGCCCGGGGCACCCATTCCAAAACGGTACATACCCCTGGGGGTATTCCTGAGTGGTGTTCGGTTCGGCGGACGGTCGGCGCATGCGGCTGCGAGGGCCCGGCGCCCGAACATGCGGCGGCGGTGTACAGCTCCCGTCATCACACGGTGTTCATGCTGGTCCAAGAGGAGAAATGAGGGACGTTCCGGCAACGCCGGGACAGGGGGGCGGGCGCGCGCGATGTGCCCACCCCCTCTGATCCGGTACGCGGGTCAGTTCTTGCCGAGCTTGTTCATCTCGGTGATCTCGGCGGTCTGGGAGGCGATGATGGCGCCGGCCATGTCCTTGGCAGGCTGGTGGGCGCCGGCCTTCTGCTCGGTCCTGGCCATCTCCACCGCACCTTCGTGGTGCTTGACCATCATCCTCAGGAACGCGGTGTCGAAGGCCTTCCCGGAGACGCCCTGAAGCTCCTTCATCTCCTCGGCCGTCATCATGCCGGACATCGAGTGGCCGGCGTGCTCCGAGGAACCACCGGCCTGCGGGACCTGCTCGCCCCACGAGGTCAGCCACCCGGACATCGTCCTGATCTCCGGGTCCTGTGCCTTCCTGATCTCTCCGGCGAGCCTCTTCACCTGCTCCGACGCGGCACGGCTGACCGCGAGTTCGGCCATCTCCACGGCCTGCCGGTGGTGAGGGATCATCCCCTGCGCGAAGGAGACGTCGGCGGCGTTGTGCTGCCCCTGCGACACCGAAGCCGACGCGCTCGGCTGGGTGGTCCGGGTGTGTCCGTCGTGTCCGGCCGAGCTGTCGCCGCCGGCCCCGCAGGCGGCCAGGGTGATCGCGACGGTGCCGGCGGCCGCCACAGCGGCGGCCCGGCGGATCAGGGAACGGTGTGCGGACATGGTGTGCAACTCCTTGGCCTGCGCACCGGGCAACGGCGCGCGAGAAGGCGGAAAAAGGGCATGCAGGACGCGGCACCCCTGACCGGCAGAACCGGAAGCAGTGGTGCCGTGCGGGTGCCTCTAGGGCGTGTTTCGAAAGTAGCGCCGTCCGCCCGAAGGGCGGGGGTCGCGGCGGTTGGTGCGTGCGATCGCAAGGCGGAGGGTCGTCCTCGTACTGGGCGTACTCGGACGAGCCCGACAACGCAGCGAGCGTGCGTGCCAGGCGTCGCGGGCCTGGGGGCACCTCCCGGACGGAGTCTGGGGGAGGGACTTTCGAAACACGCCCTAGATCCGCAGGAGTTGCAGTTGCGCCAGGTCCGGCGGAGCCCGCCCACCCTGTGTCGCGGCCACCGCCCGGCCGGGCGGCGCGAGCCACGTGGCCGCGGCCGTATCGAGAGCGGGGGCCGGAGCGGGCGGCGCGTACGGCGTTCCGATACCGCCGGCAGCGCAGGTGGCATCGGCGTGGCTCAGGTGTCCGGCCGTGCCGCCCCCGGGAGCGTGTACGCAGTCCTGTCCCGCCTGATGAGCGGCAGCGCCCTCGGCCGTCCCCGCGGCGTGCCGGGCGTGGGAATCGGCGTGGGCAGCAGGCGGCCCGCCGGGGGCCAGCCCGTGCATGGCGAACACCCCGGTCAGCACCGCAAGCACCAGCAGCAGCATGCCGCGCCCGGCCGGGCGGCGGCTCCGCTCCTGCGAGGTGCTGGTCATGGCGCCCATCGTACGATTCGCCTCACTGGGCGCGGCGGCCGGGGGCATGACCTACCGGGGGCCCCGCTTCGGCGAAGCCGGCGCGTGAGACAGCCGTGAGGGCGCTGATCTGCGGCTTCTTGCGTCCCTGCCAGGTCGGCCGGGGAACCCGGCCGACAGCCGCCGGAACTGCACCGACCCGCCGCGTCGTCCGATCCGGCCGCGTACTGGGCCGCAGGCGTCCACGCTGCGGAGCAACGGCGCCGGGGAGGCGGTCCACGCGTGTGCGGCACCGGTCAATCCTCGAAGGTCGCCACTTCGTCGACTCCGGCGTGGTGCAGGGTCCGCTGTACGTTTCTCCGCGCGCCCCGGACGCGGATCACGGCGGGCCCAGAGGTACCGGTGGCAGCTCGCATCAGGGCATAGGCGCACGCAAGGTCCATGCGCTCGAGCTCGCTCATGTCCAGCACCCACTCGCGGGCCGCCAGCAGCCGCGGGTCGAGGAACCGTTCCTCCATCGCGCGGGCCATGTACGCGTTCAGTTCACCGGAGAAGACGAGGGTGGCCCGCTGCCCGTCGACCGTGAGGGTCACGGTGGGCGTCCTGGGGACAGAGGCGGGGTACGGTTCAGGTGCCACGGCGACCTCCTGGGGAGCCGGCCAACACGGGTGCACGGTGCTCTTGTGTCCATTCTCCCTGCCAGGCCGCGTCACCTTCACGCCGTCGCCGGCCTCCGAACGGCGTTGCGGTCCGCGCGATCACCGTGCGCTGTGAGCCGGTCGCGCAGTCCCCGGGGACGCCCACCAGCGGGCAGGTGTCCTCCACGGGGCGCACATCCGCGATCAGGGCCGGTGCCGTCCCGGCGAAGAAGGTGATCGACAGCCCGCCTGTCACGGCCATGGTCATGGCCGCGTTACGGGATGGACGCAGGGCGCGGAGGCGTCGTACCCCCCGGTGCCCGGACAGGCTCAGGCGGGCAGGGAGGCGAGCCAGTCGGTCAGGAGCCGGTTGGTCTCGGCGGGGCGCTCCTGCTGGATCCAGTGGCCGCAGCCGTCGAGGATGTAGGAGGAGGCCAGGGCGGGCAGTGTGGTGGGGTAGGCCTCGATCGCATCGGCCATCCAGGTGGTGGAGGCGTCCAGGCTGCCACCGATGAACAGCGACGGCTGGGTGATGGCGGCGCCGTCGTACTCGGCGAGGTCTTCCCAGTCCCGGTCCATGTTCCGGTAGCGGCCCAGCGCTCCGCTCAGGCCGGTCCGCTCGAACTCCCTGGCGTAGACGTCGAGGTCGTCCTCGCCGAGCCAGTCGGGCAGCACGCCGGCGGGGAACCGTTCACGCAGCGTCCCGCCTCGGCCGACGAAGTGCGGGCCGGGTGCGCCGGGCGCGGGCATGGTGTCGGCGGACAGGGCGGCGTAGAAGCCCGCGAGCCAGCCGCGCACGTCGGGCTCGATCTCGGACTCGGCGCGACCGGGCTCCTGGAAGTAGGAGACGTAGAACTCCTCGTCCCCGCCCATCTGCGCGAGGACTTCGCAGGGCCTGGGCCCGCCGCGCGGAGCGTAGGGGACGCTGAGCAGCCCCACCGCGCGGAAGACGTCCGGCCTGACCAGGGCGGAGTTGGCGGCGATGGTCGCCCCCCAGTCATGGCCGACGATCACCGCGGACTGTTCGCCCAGGGCGTGCACCACCGCGGCGTTGTCCTCCACCAGCTCGAGCATGCGGTACGCGTCGGGGTCCCCGGGCTTGGAGGAACGGCCGTAGCCGCGGACATCGACGGCGACCGCGCGGTACCCGGCTGCGGCCAGCGCCGGCAGCTGGTGGCGCCAGGAGTACCAGGACTCCGGGAAGCCGTGCACCAGCAGCACCAGCGGCCCGGTGCCCTGCTCCACCAGGTGGATCCGGCCTGCGGGAGAGGAGACCAGCCGGTGAGTGACGTCCGTGGCCTGCTGCGACATGAATCCTCCAGGGCTCTCGATCTGGCATGCGCCAGAATCGGTGCCGAGCCTGCTGGGAGCGGCGCGGTCGTTGCGAGTCTTGTTGCCGATTCAGCAAAACGGCTCGGGCGGGCCATCTCGCGCGTTCCGAAGTCATCATTCCGGGACACGATGGCGGGACGGGGTGTCGTCGGTCAGGTCACGGGCCGGCCCCGCCTGCCCTCCCAGCTGAAGCGCACCGCGACCATATGCGGCGCGTCCTCGGGACGCCGGTGGTCCGGGTGGCCACGTGCGGCGCAGCGAGGACACCACCGACGGGGCATGCTCACCGGAAGGCCGCGGCGTTGCGTTCGGCCCAGGCTGCGAAGCTGCCTGGCGACCGGCCCAGGACGCGCTCGACGTCGGGGCTCACCCGCTGCTCGCTCTCGGTCGGTTCGCCCAGGATGGCCAGGGTGCCCTCGACCACGGGCAGCGGCATGAATTGAGCCATCCGCCGGTGAGCCTCCCCACGGGTCTGTTCGGTGAAGCGCACCGGTTCGCCCAGCACGGCCGCGATCGCCGTTGCCCGCTCGCGCGGGGTGGTCGGTGCGGGACCGGTCAGGGTGTAGGTGGCGCCCAGGTGAGCGTCCGGGGGCCGGCTGGTCACGGGCCTGGCGGCCCCGGAGGCGTATCCCCGCCGGAGCCGTCGTCAGCCACGCGCCGGCCGCCCCCGGCCCATCACGCAACGGCAGTGGTGTCAGCCGATGTCGACGAGGAGGTCTCCCCCCTCCACCTGCTGAATCGCGTTGATGGCGACCCGGGACACCGTCCCGGCCTTCGGCGCGGCAATGGTGGCTTCCATCTTCATCGCCTCGATGGTCGCCACCGTGGCACCGGCCTCCACCTGGTCGCCCACCGCGACCGACAGCGTCACCACGCCGGCGAAGGGCGCGGCGACATGGCCGGGGTTGGACCTGTCGGCCTTTTCCGTCGCCGGAACATCGGAGGCCACCGAGGTGTCCCGCACCTGGATCGGGCGCAGTTGGCCGTTCAACGTGGACATCACCGTGCGCATGCCGCGCTCATCGGCGTCGCCGACGGCCTCCAGCTCGATCAGCAGCCGGACGCCGGGCTCGAGGTCGACCGTGTACTCCTGCCTCGGGCGCAGCCCGTAGAAGAAGTCCTTGCTGTCCAGCACGCTGGTGTCGCCGTAGGCCTCACGATGTGCCGTGAACTCCTTCGTCGGCCCGGGGAACAGCAGCCGGTTCAGCGTCCCGCGCCGGTCCTTCTCCAGCTGCTCACGGTCGTCGGCGGACAGCTCCCGCGGCGTCGGCTTGGGGGCGCTGCGGCCCTCCAGCGCCTTGCTGCGGAACGGCTCGGGCCATCCGCCCGGCGGGACGCCCAGCTCACCGTGGAGGAACCCGATGACCGAGTCCGGGATGTCGAACCTGTTCGGCTCGGCCTCGAAGTCCTCCGGCGACACACCGGCCCCGACCAGGTGCAGCGCGAGGTCGCCGACCACCTTCGAGGACGGGGTGACCTTCACCAGGTGACCGAGGATCCGGTCCGCGGCGGTGTACATGGCCTCGATGTCCTCGAAGCGGTCGCCGAGACCGAGGGCGATGGCCTGGGTCCGCAGGTTGGACAGCTGCCCTCCGGGGATCTCGTGGTGGTACACGCGCCCGGTCGGCGAGGCGAGGCCGGCTTCGAAGGGGGCGTAGATCTTGCGTACGGCCTCCCAGTACGGCTCCAGTCCGCCGACCGCCTGGAGGTCCAGCCCGGTGGGCCGGGCGGAGTGGTCGGTGGCGGCCACGATCGCCGACAGCGAGGGCTGTGAGGTGGTGCCGGCCATGGAGGCCACCGCCCCGTCCACCGCGTCCGCCCCCGCCTGGACGGCCGCGAGATACGTGGCGAGCTGGCCCCCCGCGGTGTCGTGGGTGTGAAGGTGCACCGGCAGGTCGAATTCCCTGCGCAGCGCGGAGACGAGCGTCGCCGCGGCCGGGGCCCGCAGCAGCCCCGCCATGTCCTTGATCGCCAGCACATGCGCGCCCGCGGCCACGATCTTCTCGGCCAGCCCGAGGTAGTAGTCGAGCGTGTACAGCCGTTCCGACGGATCGGACAGGTCGGAGGTGTAGCAGAGCGCGACCTCGGCGATCGCGGAGCCGGTCTCCCGCACGGCGTCGATCGCGGGGCGCATCTGCCCGACGTCGTTGAGCGCGTCGAAGATCCGGAAGACGTCGATGCCGGTGGACGTGGCTTCCTCTACGAAGGCGTTCGTCACCTCGGTCGGGTACGGCGTGTAGCCCACGGTGTTGCGACCGCGCAGCAGCATCTGCAGACAGATGTTCGGCACCGCTTCGCGCAGCGCGGCGAGGCGCTCCCACGGGTCCTCGGCGAGGAAGCGCAGCGCAACGTCGTAGGTGGCGCCGCCCCAGCACTCCAGGGACAGCAGCTGCGGCATGGTCCGTGCCACCACCGGGGCCACGGCGAGCAAGTCCTTGGTCCGGACCCGGGTGGCGAGCAGCGACTGGTGTGCGTCCCGGAAGGTCGTGTCGGTGACACCGATCGTCGGCGACTCGCGCAGCCACCGCGCGAAACCTTCCGGGCCGAGCTCGATGAGCTTCTGCCTGGAGCCGGCGGGCGGCTCGGTGCTGGGCACCCGCGGCAACTTGGTGGTCGCCTCGATCAGATGCGGGAGTTCGCCATGGGGCTTGTTCACGGTGACGTCGGCGAGGTACGTCAGCAGCTTGGTGCCGCGGTCGGCGGAGTGCCGTGCGGTCAGCAGGTGCGGGCGCTCGTCGATGAAGGACGTGGTGACCCTTCCGGCCCTGAAGTCCGGATCGTCCAGTACGGCCTGCAGGAAGGGAATGTTCGTGGACACGCCGCGAATGCGGAATTCGGCCACGGCGCGCCTGGCGCGGCCGATCGCCGTCGTGAAGTCGCGTCCCCGGCAGGTCAGCTTGACCAGCATCGAGTCGAAGTGAGCGCTGATTTCCGTACCGGCGTGGGTGGTACCGCCGTCGAGGCGGATCCCCGATCCGCCCGGCGAACGGTAGGCGCTGATCATGCCGGTGTCCGGCCGGAATCCGTTGGCGGGGTCCTCGGTGGTGATGCGGCACTGCAGTGCGGCACCGTGCAGACGGATGGTTTCCTGCGACAGCCCGAGGTCGTCCAGCGTCTGCCCGGCGGCGATACGCAACTGCGCCTGTACGAGATCGACATCGGTGATCTCCTCGGTCACCGTGTGCTCGACCTGGATGCGTGGGTTCATCTCGATGAACACGTGCCGACCGTCACGGTCCAGCAGGAATTCCACGGTGCCCGCGTTGCGGTACCCGATCTGCCGGGCGAACTTCACCGCGTCGTCGCAGATCCGCTCGCGCAGCTCCGGGTCGAGGTTGGGTGCGGGCGCGAGCTCGATGACCTTCTGGTGCCGACGCTGCAGCGAACAGTCGCGCTCGAACAGGTGGATGACATTGCCCTCGCCGTCGGCGAGGATCTGCACCTCGATGTGCCGGGGCTCGACGACGGCCTTCTCCAGGAAGACCGTCGGGTCACCGAACGCGGACTCGGCCTCGCGCGAGGCCGCCTCGATGGACTCGCGCAGCGCCCCGGGGTCCTCGACCCTGCGCATACCACGGCCCCCGCCGCCGGCGACGGCCTTGACGAACACCGGGAAGCCGAGCTCATCGGCGGCCCGCACCAGCTCGTCCACATCGGTGGACGGCTCGGAGGAACCGAGCACCGGGACGCCGGCCGCCCTGGCCGCCGCCACAGCGCGGGCCTTGTTTCCCGTCAGCTCGAGGATCTCCGCGCTCGGGCCGACGAACGTGACACCCGCCGCCTCGCACGCCCGCGCGAGCTCGGGATTCTCGGACAGGAACCCGTACCCGGGGTAGATCGCGTCCGCACCCGCCCTGCGCGCGGCGCCGACGACCTCCTCGACGGAGAGATAGGCCCGCACCGGGTGCCCCTGCTCACCGATCTCGTAGGCCTCGTCGGCCTTCAGCCGGTGCAGTGAGTTGCGATCCTCGTGCGGGAACACGGCGACGGTTCTTGCTCCGAGCTCATAGCCGGCCCGGAAGGCGCGGATGGCGATCTCACCACGGTTGGCGACCAGCACCTTGCGGAACATGCCCGATCCCTTCTACCTGACCCTGCGAGCGCAAGCTTGTCGGCGACAGTACTGCCCACGTGGCGCAAAAGGCGATGTGATCCAATTCTCGTAGGCGGGATGCCCGTGACCTGCGTCTCACCCACCGCTCCGTCACGCGGCGGTACGTGGCGGTCCACCGGCCCGTGTGCGGGCCCGGCGGGAGTCCGGCCCCGCAGGTGTGAGGGCTCGTCGGCGCCGCACGCGGTGCGGAAGCCCGCGAAGAGACGCAGACGGTGCCCGGTCGTGCCGTCCGGGTCCTCGGGGGTGCCATGGCATGCCGAGGACTCCCATCTCTGGGCTCGATGGTTTCGATCGCGCCATGATCGCCCGCCGAGTTCGTCGCCGCCCTCGCCGACGGCATCCGGCCCCTGGTGACCCACCGCTGCCGGACCGCCATGATCGGGCCCGTTACCACCCGCGTCAGCGGCTGACGCCCGGCACCGCGCCGCTGGTGCCGGGCCGTCCCCCTGACCGGCCGGGGGGGAGGAGCCCGGCCTGGCAGACAATCTCGCAGGTGTTGCCGACCACCGTCTGCCATGCTGGGCCGCGTGACTGAGGGGGAACAGGGTACGAACGGAGAGATACGGGCGAGCGGGGAAGGCGGTCGGGAACGGGGCGGCGACACGTTCCCGCGGAGGCGTCGCCAAGGGATCTCGATATCGGTGTCCTGCGCGGCGATCGGGATCGCCGTGGTGCACCTGGTCCGGCCCGATCTGAAGATCGACACCATCACGGTCATGCTGTTCTTCGTCGCTGTGGTGCCGTGGCTGGGCGATGTGTTCGACAGCATCGAGTTGCCGGGCGGCCCGAGGCTGGAGTACAAGCGGCTGAAGGACCGTATCGATGCCGCGGAGGAACGGACGACCCGCCTGGACCAGGAGGTCGACGGCGTGGCCGCGACCGCCCGCGTGGCTCTCGCCGCGGCGGGCAGCACCGACGGCACGGACGAAGAGGACGACCCCGCGGCGCGGGCGGCGGTCGAGCGGCTCATCGGCGAGTACGCGCGGCTCCGGCAGTCCATGAAGAGCAGCCCCGCGCGTACCACGCAGCAGGAGCGGATCTTCGCCGAGTTGCTGAAGGCCACACCGCGCGTCCGCACCCCCGACATCGACGCCATGCTGGAGTCGGAAGACGCGGGGACACGCCTGGCCGCCTACGCCCGTCTCTACGCCATGCCGGAGACGGCGAAGTTCGACCGGCTGGTCGACGCCGTTCTCCGTGAGGCGCTCCCCTTCCTCAAGTACTGGAGCTTCAACGTGCTCGGCCGTGCGGTGGACGAACTGGGTGCCGACCAGGTACCGGTGGGCGTCGTGCGGAGACTGCGGGCCTGCCTCCCCGAACTGCCTCCAGGCAGCGACCGGGCCCGGTCCCTCCAGCGCGTCCTGGCCAAGCTCGAGGTGGGCTGACTGATGTACGCGACATCCCTGGGCGAGGACAGCGCGGAGCTGCGGCCGCTCGAGTCGTGGCGGGCCGAGGAGTTCCTGGCCCGCATGGACCGGGGACGGGGGTTCACCGGGCAGCACATCGCGCTACCGGACGCCGTCACGGACCTGGAGACGAGCCGTTCATTCCTGCAGGCGTACGCAAAGAAGGAAGGCACGCCGGCCTCACCCTTCCCGCCTGTCGGCTCTGACGCCGCCGCAGCAGTCGTCGCCGTACGGTGTCCCGCTGGGGCTCAGCGGTCTGGTGCGGCCGTCCTGACCGGGTCCTGACCGGGCGCTGACCGGGGCTGCCTAAGTTCGTCGCGCCGGGGACGGTCTCCGGCATGGCAGGAGGTCCCACGCATGACGACCATCCGCACAGCCGCGGCAGCCGCAACGGCCATGGCCGCGCTCGCCCTGGGCGCCCTCACCCCCGCAGTGGCCCACGCTTCCCCCGCATCCGGTGCACAGAGCCATCAGCACAGCAGCGTCTTACGGGGCTCCTCCGACACCTTCGTGTACGCGTCCAGCACTCTCCGCCGCAACCAGGCGTGGACGTCGGGGAACGGCCGGACCGTGCTCCGTCTGCAGTCGGACGGCAACCTCGTTCTGTACAAGGACGGCCGCGCGGCCTGGCAGGCCCCGGGCGCCTGGCCGAACGGCTACCGCGCTGTGATGCAGTCCGACGGCAACTTCGTCCTGTACGACGTCAACGGCCGCGCCCTGTGGGCCACCGGCACATACGGCAGACCGGGTGCCTACCTGGCCATCCAGGACGACGGCAACCTCGTCGTCTACCGCGGCGGCGCTCTGTGGGCCACGAACACCGGCGACTGACCTTCCGGGCCTCACGGTAGTACCGGCCCTTTCACCGCGCCCGCCCGCGGCGCGGTGAAAGGGCACCGGTGGAGGATCCCTCGATGGGGGACGGCCGGATGTCAGCGGAAAAGCGCCGGAAGGGGGGTGCCGCCCCTGGCGTCGCGGTGGCCGGACGACCCGTGCTGTTCCAGGGCGTACGCGCCTACCAGGGCGTGGAAGCGGTACTGACGCTCTCCGCTCACCGTCTCGCCGACCTGCTCCACCAGGTGGGCGTCGGCCAGGCGGACCATCAGCAGACCACCCGTCAGACTGTCGACGGACAGGACCGCGGCGCTCTGTTCGGCCGTGAAGGCACCGTCCAGCTCCGCGGCCAGCCGCCGGAAGGCAGCGCCCTCGCAGCGCTCCAGGGTGCCGAGCACCGCGTCGATCCGGTCGTTGAAGTCGAATCCCACAGCGGCCAGCTCCGACAGCCGGTTCTCCTGCACGCACTGCTCCACCAGATCGGCGCACCGGGCCAGTCTCGCCGTCGGATGCGCCGTGAGTTGCGCACCGGCGACGCCGACGGCGAGCGGCAACCGCCCCAGCAGTTCCACGATCCTTTCGGCCGCTTCCGGTTCGGCCGCGGTGCGCCCGCAGCCGATCGCCCGCCCGAGTGCCTCCACGGCCTCGGGGAGGGTGTAGGGGCCGAGATGGATTCTGGTGTGTCCGCGCAACCCGTACAGGGGCGAGCGGCTGGTGACGAGCGCCAGCGAGCCCGGCCCGGCGGGCAGCAGGGGCTTCACCTGGCGGGCGGATCCCGCTCCGTCGACGAGCACCAGCACGCGGCGGGCGGAGCTCCACGAGCGGAAGGCCGCCACCCGTTCCGGCAGCGCATCCGGTACGGCGTGGGAGGGCATGCCGGTCGACCGGAGCAGACGACCCAGGGCCACGTAGCCCGCATCGGTTTCTGTCGGGGTGTCGGCCAGTTGCACGTAGAACTGCCCGTCCGGGCAGTTCTCCCGCAGGAGGTGGGCGGCATGCACCGCGGTCGCGGTCTTGCCCACCCCGGGCATGCCCATCAGGCACGCGACGGGCGCTGCCGACCCGGACCGGCCGACTGCCGCCAACTCGGCCACGCGGGCCAGCGTTTCGGCCCGGCCGGTGAAATCCACGGTGTCCGGCGGGAGTTGTGCGGGCCGCACCCGCACCTGTAACCGGGCCGGACCACCGGCCCGTGCCGACAGCGCCGGATCGTCCGTCAGCACCGCCCGGTGCGTCCGCCGCGCTTCCGGGCCCGGCTCCGCACCCAGCTCGGCCCGCAGCCGGTTCCGCAGATCCCGGTACACGGCAAGGGCGTCCCAGCGCCGGCCGGACCGGTAGAGCGCCGTCATCAGCCTCACCGACAACCCTTCATGAAAGGGCTGCCCTGCCACCAGTCCGGTCAGCTCGGCCACGACGTGTCCATGCCGACCAAGTTCGAGGTCACAGTCGAGCCGCAGCTCCAGGGCGCGTAGCCGAGCCTCTTCCAAGCCGACGGCATGCGCCCTGAGGACCTCCCCCCGGCGGACATCGGCCAGAGCCGCGCCACGCCACAATGCCAGACCGCGCTCCAGCAACTCCCGCGCTCTGAGCGGCTCGCCCCCCGCGACCGCCTTCTGGCCCTCCTCCACCCACTGCTCGAACTGCCCGACATCGACCGCCTCGTCCGGCAACACCGCCCTGTAGCCGCCGTGCTCCGTCACCAGAAAGCGGTTCGCCTCCCGCTCCGTTCCTCTCACGGCCCTGCGTACGTCATAGAGGCACGTGTGCAGGGCCCGGAGGGCGTGTCGAGGCGGACGCATCCCCCACAGCTCGTCCACCAGGACATCCGTGGACACCACCTCACGACGGCGTAGGACCAGTAAGGCCAGCACCTGCCGCAGCCTCGGTGCGCTCGGCGTCAGCACACACCCGTTCCCCTGAACCTGAAAGGATCCCAACATGCAGCACTTGACAGCAGAGTTCACCACGCCACCCCACCCCGACTCTTATGCCTGACAGACCTCATCGGCAGCAGTCCGCCCGATGAGCCCCCGAACCCCAAGCCCCCTGCATGGACGCGTACGCCGCCAGGCCCCACCACCCCTGACAGCAACCCATCGTAGTCGTCCGTGCACGCAGCGAAAGGCGGTCATCAGGCCAGCCTGCATCGCGGATTCCGGCTGTGCGCACAGGGCAAGCACTGTTCAGCCGGCCGATTCCGGCAAGCGCGGGACGCAGTCGTTCACCAGGCGCTGAGCCTGGAGGCCCACCCCGACGACGTCCCGGAGGTCCACAGCTGATCCACGCGAGGGGCCCGGCCCCCTCGGCCGGGGCGGAACGGCGGCGCGGGACGACGGTGAGGGCTAGCCCCCCGCAAGGAGCCTCTGGACGTCATGTGGCCGGCCCCGGGGACCCGCTACCGGTCCGCGTGAGAACGAGGACGGCCATGTCGTCCTGGCGTTGGCCGCTTGTCCAGTGGAATACCTCCCGCACGAGGGTGTCCACAAGCCGGCTCGGATGGCTGTACTCCCCCGCGGGAAGCTGGGTGCATGGATCGTAGAACACGCCGTGATGGTTGCGCGCTTCGGTCACGCCGTCCGTGACCAGGAGGAGTGAGGCACCCGGCCGCAACGCAAAGACATCGGCGGCGGGCCCACCGTCCCCCACCTCCCCGGCCTCCGGCAGCCGCACTCCGAGCGGCAGTTCGTAATGCGTCGGTTCCAGCCGGACCGCGGTTCCGCCTTCCACCAGGAACGGTGCCGGATGGCCACGATTGACCAACTGCACCGCCTCGCCCTCCGGCGGGATCTCGACCAGCACCGCGGTGGTGAAGTCCTCAAAGCCGCTGACGGTACCCAGGCGGCGGTCGCTCTCCCGGGAAACAGCGCTGTCCAGCCGGCGCGCCAGCTCGGCCAGCGTGGGAGCCTGTTCGGCTTCCTGGCGGAAGACTCCGACGATGACGGAAACGGAGGAGATCGCCTGTAGCCCCTTGCCCCGGACATCACCGATGATGGCGCGGACTCCGAACGGGGTGGGCTGCACGGCGTACAGATCTCCACCGATCCGGGCCTCTGCCTGCGCCGTCTCGTAGCGGGCGGCCACGGCGACCGGCCCAGCGTGGCGCGGAGGGTCCGGCAGTACCGCCCGCTGCACCGCCTCGGCCACATCCCGGGCCTCCGCAAGATAACGTCCCTGCCGATGCAGCAGGATGTTGATCCCCAAGGCGATCATGCTGACGATGAGGACGTCGGCCAGGTCGACGATGAGCGGCGTCGCAGGACGTCCGAGGTACAGGTCCAGCGCGACCGAGAGCACGCACGCCACCACGGCGAAGGCCAGCCCGACGCGGAACGACAGCAGGACGCATGCGATCAGCGGGGCGGCCGCCAGAAGTGGCAGTCCCATGTACGGCTGGGGCCCGAAGAGGTCAGCGGCCGCACCCGCGAGGAGCAGCAGCGCGGCGACAGCATGCGGGAACGCGTGCGGCCCCCTACGGAACGTCGTCATCGCCTCTCCCCGGCCGGGGACATCCACACCATGCGATGGGACCTCCTCCAGTGTGCCCCGGTCCCGCTCCGTGCCGGGGCAGGACCGGCCGCCGGGCCATGACCAGGGCTCATCCGAAGCCGACGATCGGGTTCCACGAGCTCTGCCCGGCCTGTACGCCGGCCTCGGCACCGCTGTGCGAGACACGCGGGGCGCCGCCTGTCACCACCCTGCACCGGCTGCCCCCAGCCGGGGCCGTCCTGCATTCCACGGCCGGACGGCCGAAGCACTTCCCACCCTGGAACGCCGGGCACTTCGGACACCGACGCTTGCTGCGCTCGTCCGCGCGCATCGTGACGGGGAACGTCACGGACGTTCCGTAGGAACTCTTCGGCATGAGCTCACTCCACCTCCAGATCCTCTGAAAGAGCAACGACGACACGGCCTCTGTCCCTCATCCGGGAATGCGGCGGTGGGAAAACACGTACAGGCGCAGTCCCTCCGCAATTCCCGTCGGCCGCGCCCTATGAATGTGCGGGGGCGATTGAGAATCTGCGTTCTTTCCTGGGCCGAGGAGCCTCCGAAGGGGCTGAGCGGCGGCTCAAAGGGCAGCTACGGTCGCCGAGCAGCATATTTACGACAACATCAATCACTCATGTTATTTCGTTCTGTATCGCATCCGAAGAGGAGCAGTATCAGGACAAGCACTGGTGCCAGGGGGAAGGGGGGAGCCGTGCCCGTTCCGGCTTTTGACAACGTGGATCATATGGTGGCGGCTCTGGATGCGCTGGCCGCCCAGCCGGCCCGCGGCCGCAGACTGCCGGTGGTGGTCTTCCGCGACGAAGCCGCGCCGGGACGCGCGCAGGCGTTCGTGTCCGGCTACGGCGAGCGGCTCAGGGGGAAGGACCCGGAGGGGAACCAGGAGTTCCTCGTTCCACACGCTCTCGTGGACAAGGCCTGTCAGGCCACGGTCACGAGGGATGCCAGGCCGGAGATCGCGTTGCTCGACGCCCTGGTCAAGGAGTGGGAGAACACCATGCCGCGGCTGTCCGGGACGCTGCGCCTGCCCCTGTACCGGACGTGCCGGGATGTTCTGGACGTGACGTTGTCCGACGACGACCCACTGGCGGCCGACGTACCTCCGGACCCCCAGCAAGCCATGGCTCAGGGGCTGTGGAGGGCGTGGGAACGGCGCACCACCGGTCTCGTCGCGCTGCGTGAGGGCTTGGACAACGGCGGAGCGGATGCGGTGCGGCCCCCGTGGCTCGCCGCGGTGCTGCGACTGCTTCTGTCGTGGCCCCTGCAGCTATGGCACCGTGCGAAGCTCAACCACAGCATGCGCTGGTACACCCAGCGAGTCTGCCAAGCGGGCCTGGCCGCACGGAACTTCATCGAAGCCGCAACGCGCCTGCGCGAGGCCGACGATCAACGGCAGGCCACCCTCCGGCTGAGCCTTCTCCTGGAGGCACTGTCAACGGACCTCTCCGCGGCCGTCGCACCCAGCCGGTTCCGGCCCAAGCGCCGCCGCAGAGTGTGGTGCTTCCTTCTTCTCCTGCCGGACCTGGCCGATTCCGCTGCCGGACCGTCACGGCAACTGCTCGAGGCCTACGGCGAGTTGCTGCGGCAGGGCGCCCGCCCTCCCCTTCTGGTTCTGGCGGCGCAGGGCGGTGCACCGACGGACACGGAGACCGGCGGCTCTCCCCCGCTGGACATGAGAACCGCGGCCGATCACCTGCGAGCCATCCGCGGCCGTCCGGCGGCCACGGAGCAGGCGGACCGGATCACTGTCCGGGTGCCGGACGGGCCCGAGCAGCCCGCCGTGGCCGCACGGCTGCTGCTCAACGCCAAGGTCCGGCCACGCGAGGTGAGCAGGTTCACCGCGCACGTCTGGTGGCTGGTGCCGACGCTGGTGCTGGTCACCGGGGCGTACCCCGGATTCGTCACGGTGAGCGCACGACTGCACGACACCCCCTGCCCCGCGACTTGGAAGGCCGGAAAGGCACGCGTGGGCATCGACACCGAGTCACGCGGCTGCTATTTCACCGATCTGCGATCGCAGTCGCTCCTCCGGTCGTTGCAGGACCGGATCCGCCAACAGAACGCCGACGTCAGAGGCCCTCACCGCACCGTGGTGTTCCTCGCGCCGCTGACCGCCAACCCATGGGGCCGCGGCGAGCAGCTCGTCCCGGCAGGCGTGCTCCAGCTCCAGGGCGCCGCGGAGGCACAGCGGGCGTGGAACGAGCGGGCCCTGGTCGACAACGACAAACCCATGCTGAAGATGGTGGTGGCGAACGCCGGCTTCGCCTTGAGCGAAGGCAAAGCGGTCGCGGACCGGATCAAGGCACTGGCGGCGAAGGACAGCAGCATCTCCGCCGTAATCGGCATCACCCAGAGCCGTCAGGAATCGGTCGACGCAATCAACCACCTGGGCGCCAGCATGCCGGTGATCGGAGCCTCGGTCACCGGCGACTTCATGGCCGACGAGGCGCGTAACTTCTTCCACACCCAGCCCACCAACACGGTGATGGCCCGGGCCATGGCCGCGCGCGCCGCCGACCTCGGTGGCAAAGAGGCGTTGATCGTCTACGACCGCAAGGACCGTTACAGCGCTGAGCTCCGGCGCAAGCTCGCCCACGAGCTGAAGGCCCGTGATATCGCGGTGCAGAAACCGTGGTTCGCCGAGATCCCGCCTCCGACCCCGGAGAACAGCGGTGCCACCGCACTCCGGCTCCCGCAGCTCGCACAGAGGATCTGCGACCTCCCCGCGCAGGACGGCATCACCCTGTACACCGCCCGCGGCACCCAGCTGCCCAAGGTCCTCGCCCGGGTACAGGACACCTGCGGCCGGGACCGGGCCGAGTCCACTCCCATCCCCGTCATTTCCGCGGATGTCAACACCCTCATCGAGTACCAGGACCTACCGGCCTCGGCACGCTTGCACAAGTACACCGCCGTGGACCTTTACTACGTGTCCTTCTCCGACCGGCCCGTTCTCCACTCTCCCGAGGGCGGCAGTGACTTCGCCACCGGAGGAGACTCCTTCCGGGCGGCCGCGGCGGCCATCCTCGAGGCCTCCGCACAGTCCGGGGGCTCCGCCACGCCGTCGAACGTCCTGCAGGCGCTGCGCACCGGCGTCACGGTCCGGGACGACATCGCCCCGGACCGAGGCTTCGACCTGCCGCTCGACGACGACCAACGCGTCCGGCGTCCCCTCTTCCTCTGCCTGACGCCCCACAGCCCGGACGTCGACAGCCATGGCCAGTGCACCCGGGGCGGCACGTGACGCCGGAGTCGGCCGCACCCGGCCCGCAGACCCACCCGTGAGATCCGTGAGATATCGAAAGCACGGCCCCGGCAACCACTTCGCTGCCCGGACACGTCCTCCCGGCCATGCACGTATTCGTTCGCCCCGTCCACCAGCTGCTGGTCTTCGCCCGTCTGCAAACGCGCTCCTGCGCCTTCGCTGTCGCTCTGCTCTCCGGTGTGGCTGTCTCCACACTGTTCCCGCGCCTGCCTCTGGCCAGGTACGACCTGCTGCTCATCTACGGGATCATGCTCAGCGTGTTGTTCTGGGCACGCGGGTGGGAGAAGGGCCAGGACCTCGCGGTGATCACTGTGTGCCACGTGATCGGGCTGGCCTTCGAGTTCGTGAAGGTTTCACTCGGTTCCTGGAGCTATCCGGAACCAGGATTCTTCAAGGTCGCGGGAGTCCCCCTGTACGGCGGTTTCCTCTATGCCGCGGTCGGCAGCTACGTCTGCCGTGCCTGGCGGCTGACGGACCTGGAGCTCGTCGGCTACCGCCACCGGTCCACCGTGGCAGTGGCAGCGGCCATCTATGTGAACTTCTTCAGCCATCACTGGCTACCCGACGCTCGCTGGCCCCTCGCCGCGCTGCTGCTGATCGTGACGGCGGGTACGTATGTACGGTTCACCGTCGGCCGTACGCGGTATCGGATGCCGCTGGCGCTCTCCTTCACGCTGATCGGGTTCTTCCTCTGGCTGGCGGAGAACATCGCCACGTATCTCGGCGCGTGGCGCTACCCCTACCAAATGCACGGTTGGCAGCCGGTCTCCCTGGAAAAGTTCGGCGCCTGGGCACTGCTGATCAGCGTCACCTTCGTCCTGGTCGCACAGACCCAGCGCACAGCGGCGACCAGGGAATGACACGGATCTCGGCCGCCGCGGTCGCACGATCCTCGCCTGTGACGACCCGGCCAGGGCGCGGTCTGCGGCGACCGATCAGGCACGGGTACGGCGCCGGGCGGCGTTACGGGGGCACGCGCTCCCGTACGGTCGTCCCGATACCGGTCATCCTGCACAGCCCTTCCGGTAGGCGGGCCACTTCAGCCGCGACCGCCGCCACCACGCGCCTGTGCCCCGGACCGGCCCCCTTCCGGAGCCGTCACCCTGTCGAGGGCTTGCCCTCGGACGCGATCGTGCTGGTCAGCCGGGGCGGAAGGGCGTGAAGCCGGCCGCGGTCACCCGGCGCGGCCGGGCAGCCCTCACCGCCGGTGCGCGGCCGTGGACCGGGGCGCACTGGCTACCGGAGCAGCTCGAGGCAGGAGACCGTCGTCCCGCCCGGGCCGTACTTGAGATCGGCGTAGTACTCGCCGTCGGCGCACTTGGACCCCGGTTCCTCCAGTCTGCGGCTCACTCTGTACCGCGCGTCGGCTGATCCGCAGTCCGTGACCTGCAGGTCCTGGTCCGTCCAGTCACCGTCGTTGCGTACGCAGTCTCCGACGGACAGGGTCCGCGTCTTCTCGGTGCCGGAGCCGGACTCCGGGTCACCGAAGAGCACCCCGATCACGATCAGTACGGGTACTGCCACGGCGATGAGCATCATCGGCACCAGGAAGAGCAGTGCCTGGGGACGGAGCGTCAGGGGCTTGCCGGGGTCGAGGGACGGCCGGAACCCACCGACGGGAGGTGCGAGTCTGACGAATCGGGCCCGCGGGCCGAGGATATTCAGCAGCAGAGTCAACGGCGTGATGGCCACGGACAGCGGGCTCCACCAGCCCGCCACCAGGGTGTCGGCCGACATCCGGCGGAAGGTCGCGAGCCCGCAGTTCCGGCAGAACGGCCCTTCCGTGGTGAGAGACCGCATCATGATGAGCAGGCCCTGATGCCCGCGCACCGTGGCCTGTACCGCGGGCTGAGCGCCGCAGAACCGGCAGCCGGGCGCGCCGGGCTGGTACGGCGCGGGCTGCGGGGCGTACGGGTACGGGCCGGGGACGTGTTGACCGGGCAAGGGCTGCCCGGCCGGCGGGCCGCCCTGGGCGTAGGGGTTGCCGCCCGGCCCACCCGCGGGCGGCGTGGCGTACGGGCCTCCCGACTCTGGCGCATACGGAGCCCCGGGCTGGTGCCCGGACGGCGTGTACGGGTGCGAGCCGTGCGGCGGTGGCGGAGAAGCCACGTGATCCCCCCTCAGGTGTGCGGGCCGGGACCGGATGCGTCGGTGCCGGAGGTCCGTCATTCTGCTCCCGCGGACCGCTGTTGCCGATGGCGGGGTGCGCCGGCCGTGAGCGGCTGACGGACGTGGTGCCGCGGCTCCCGGCCGGGGCACGGCTCGGCGCGGTGACCCTGCGGTGGACCAACGCCATCGGCGTCGGCAAGGACGACATCGATGACGGCGACGTCACGGAGCTCCCGATGCTCGCCGACCCCTCCCAGCAGGCACACCATGGCGACACTCCCTCGACGGGCCTCGACGGCCGACCACCCGAGGGCGCCGAGCAGCTACGACGGGTGCGGGCGTGGCGGGCGCGGGAGCCGCCGGGTGACTCGTAGATTGATGGACGGGACACCGACGCTGGGGAAGTCGCAGGGTGCATGAGGACACCGGAGATCGATTACGGGGCGCTGTTCGAGGCAACGCCGAGCCTGTACCTGGTGCTGGACCCGGATTTGGTGATCGCGGAGGTGAATCCCGCGTACCTGCGGGCGACCGGGCGGACCCACAGCGACCTGGTGGGGCAGTCAGGTGCATCGGCCGGTCCCCTCGGGGCCCGGGGAGGCCCGCACCATGAGTGCACCCTGCAACTGGTCCAGTTCCGTGCCGATGGCGTCTCTCAGCACGTCATGCTGCGGACCGAGCGCGAACTGCTCGTCGATCCACCGCTCGCGCGGATACAGCATTCTCCCGCAGCTGCACCCCCCGGCGGGCGGTCAGCTCACGCGTTCGGGCGTAGATCCAGTATCCCCGTGCGGGACCGCAGTTGTCGCCGTTCTTCCGGATGATCTTCAGGTCGGTTTGCGGCTTTAGCGTTGTGGGGCCGAAACGACGCATCGACCTGAACCGAGGAGTGGGCGTGACACAACACGGCTTTGCCGCATTGGCGGCGGAACTGACGAGCATGGCCGAGGCAGACCATCGGGCCTCCGCCTTCGCCAACAGTGACTATCCCGCTGAGCAGTTGGCCTGGCGGCGGCTCACCGCCCACCACGGAGACCGGCTCGACCAGATCATGGACGAGCACGGCTGGCCGACCGCTGAGCTCGTCGGTGAGGACGCAGCACGGAGCGCATGGCTGATCGCGCAGCACGCCGACCGGCAGCTCGAGGTACAGCGACGTGCGGTCCAACTGATGGAGCGGGCAGCGGCGTCGGGCTCGGGCGGCGCGCGCGAGCTGGCCTTCCTGCGCGACCGCGCGCTGGTGAACGATGGCCGCAAGCAGATCTACGGCACGCAGATCGCCGGGGTCAAAGACGGGTCACCCGTCCCGTGGCCGTGTGAGGAACCGGAGCGGGTCGACGAACTGCGTGCAGAGGTCGGGATCGAGCCGTTCGCCGAGTACGTCGCCAAGTTCCCGCTGAGCTGACGCCGGCCGCCCCGCTACGTTCTTCCTGGCCCTGAAACGGGTTCCTGGCCTCCGGGCCCGGCTTGGCTGTTGCCCCGTGTCGACGGGACCTGGGGGTGGTGCCGCCGGGCTCGGGGCACCGTCTGACCGCTGGTGAGAGGCCTGACCGGAACCGGAACTAGCCGTGCGCAATGCCCGGCTGCTGATGGCCGACGCCCCGCCGACCGGCGCACCCCGGGACAACAGGTGCTGGGGCTGCGTAACGTGGATACGCGCGTACGGTGCCGATCGGCGAGGCCGGGCCGGAGGCGACCACCGGGCCCGCGACACCCTTTACGGTAACCTCTCACGTCTCCGTCGGGCCCTGGCCGCTACCGACGGCGTGGGCCCCTCAAGCGCGGGGCACCGTCACACATGCTGTACGTGTACGGCGTCGCGCTCCGAACCCCCCGGGGAAACAACTCCGGGGGGGCTGGGCGCCGAAAGCCGAAATGCATTCAGCACGTGCGGTGGGGAGCCGGTGCCGGGAATTACCCCGGTGGGTATCAGCCCGAGAATCCCAGCGAGGCCACATACGTAAAGCCGGGTGACCGGTTGGACAGGCGGGTGAGGACGAAGTCGTCGTACAGCCCGGCCGGGGCTTCGGTGTCGATGGAGACACGCACGCTCAGCCGGTGCGGGGACGGGTGGCCGGTGAAGCTCACCGGGATGTCCCACGTGTTGCTGTCGCCCGACAGCCGCTGAGTGGCCAGCGTGGTGCGCGTCCAGTGGTTGGGGTCCGCGGCACCGGACGTGAAGAGAAAGACCTCGACAAGATGCCCAGGGTAGCCCTGGAAGGTTTTCAGGTCCCGGGTCTCCAGGGTCAGGGTGGTGCTCTCCGGGCCGGTGGTGCCGATGCGCTCCACCGTGAGCGGCAACTCCACCCCGAGACCGGAATACGATGCGTCACCGTAGATTCCGGGTTCATCACCCAGATGAATTCGACCCTGCCATACCAGCTCTGCATTCGACGACAGCATGCGGACGCCTCCCCCATAACAGACCGCGGTTACGGAACAGCGGGCGACGCGACGCAGCCACAAGCCCACGCATGGTCCCCCGAACGCTCCGGAACCTCACGGTTCACGGATCACTCCTGCGCTTGTGCGGAGCCAATTTCTCACAGGCTTCGCGCGACCCGCCAGCACCGCGCGGCACGGTGGCCGAAAGCAGTCGTCGTACGAGGGCGGCCGCCTCGGCCGCCGTGGCCGGGTCGGCGCTGTGCCGGGCGGCCACCCGCAGCGCACGCAGCGCGCTCCGGTCGCCCGCCCGGCCGGCGGCCAGGGCCCGCTGGTCGCGCCGGGTGTCGGGGCGGCTGTCGTACGGGATCGTGCGCGGGCGCTGCCGGAGCCAGTAGTACGCCAGCGGGTCGGCACGGCCGCGTGGCCAACCGTCGTACACCTCGTCCCAGGTGTACGTCTCCCCGAGCAGCTCGACGCAGTCCTCACAGACCGGCTCCGAGAGCGGCTGGTACCGGCAGTCGGCCGAAATCCGCAGCGTACGGCCGACGTTGGGCGTGCCCCGGTGCACGGTGGCGGCGTCCAGGACCAGGATGTCGCCGGGGCGCAGCCGGCCGTGGTGGACCGGGCCCGGCCCGGCGTGGGCCTCCCAGCCCACGATGGCGTCGTTGCTCAGCCGCATCGGCAGCAGGCCCGCCCGATGGCTGCCCGGCCGCACCTCGGGGGGGCCGGAACCGACGGTGAGCGGTGTCCAGACCGTCAGCGTACGGCGCGAGCCCTGGACGCCCGGATAGTCCTGATGCCAGCCGCTCTCGGGCGGCGCGCCCGGCCCCGTCGGGTGGACGACGCGCAGGACCTTGCGGGGGTGCACCAGGACGGGTTCGCCGATGAGGTCCTCCACGAGCGCGAGCAGGGCAGGGTGGTGCATCAGCGCGTGCACCGGACGCAGACCCCACATCCGGCTGTGCCACCTCGTGTACCGCGGGTCCGGGGGCCAGACGGCGGCGTCCGGTGCGGCGAGCGGTGTGCCGTGGCCGGCCGAGGCCGGCAGGAGCCATCCGGCGTCGCGGGCGAGCGCCAGCACCTGGTGCCCGGCGGCTTCGGCAGCGGCGGGCGGCAGCAGACCCGGCAGCCAGAGGTAGCCGTCCTCGGCCAGCCGCCGGGCCAGCGCCGCGCGGTCGCGGATCAGCGGGCCGGAGTCGGTGAAGGGTGCCGTGCCGGCGGAGGTCACGGCTTGCGGACCAGGATCCGCCGGTAGGTCATCCGGCGCCGCCGGTAGAGGTCGATGGTGGTGTTCACGGCGGCCACGAACTCCTCGATCATCAGGCGCCCGTAGGCATGCCTGCCGGGTGCGAGGACGGGGTCTCCCGGCCAGTCGCAGATCACCCGGGGCGCGAAGTGCTCCCACATCTGCCGCTCGAAGTGGTCGGCCATGGGGCCGCGCGCCACGTGGCCGAGATCCAGCGAGGTCTCCGCGGGCAGGAAACCGACCGCCACGAGGTCGTGCTCGACGGTGGTGGTGCGCGCGAAGTACGGGAACTGGAAGTGCGCCGTCAGCCCCGCGACGTCCTCGTCGGTGGCGAGCGAGGTGAGCATCCAGTCGTCGATGACAAACCGGCCGCCGGGCGCCAGGCTGCGGAACACCCGGTCGTACAGGGCGCGGTGGTTCGCGACCTGATAGAGCATGTTGATGCTGATTGCGGCGTCGAACGGACCGTCGGGCAGGGACCGTTGGCAGTCGCTGAGCTGGACGGTGACGCTTCCGCGCGAGAGGCCGAGCGCCGCGTTGAGCTTGCGACTGGTCGCCGCGTGGACGGGTGAGTTGGTGACCGAGGTGACGTGGACTCCGTACCGGCGGGCCAGCAGACGGGCCGGGCCGCCGAGCCCGCCGCCGATGTCCATCACCCGCTCGTCCTCGGCCAGCTCGGCCAGGTCGGCTATCTGCAGCGTGTGCAGCGCGGCGCCGCGGCGCCACTGCCGCCCGTCCGCCCAGATCTCCGGGTCGGGCACCATCGGCGGATGCAGCAGATCGCCTGTGAGGTAGATGTGCAGTCCGCCGCCGGCCAGACCGAGTTGGGCACCGACCACATCGCCGCTGTAGTGCGTCGCGGTGGTCTCAGCGTCCTTCACGCGGTACCTCTCGTGTCCTGCGGCCGGCGGGCAGCCGTCGGTAGGTGACCGGCGGGTGGTCCGGTCCGTCGTACGTCGGCAGCATGGCGCTCACCGGGCTGCCGCGCAGCGGATGCCCGGGCTCACCCCACCAGCCGGCCTCCGGCAGGCAGAACTGCCGTACGTAGTGGGCCCGGAACTCCTCCGGCAGATCCCGGAAGTGCGGTGCGAACAACAGGTCCACGGCGGTGCGCGGCGCGTCGCTGTGATTGGGATGGGTGGCGTGCAGCACCCGTACGTCGCCGATGACCAGGTCGCCCGCGTCCGCTTCGATGGTCAGCTCGTCGGGGACGGGAAGGTGGGAGACGGTGTTCTGCGGCTGGTTCTCGATGTGCTGCGTATGCGGCTCCGGCAGGGCGTCGTGCAGGGGGTGCCGGTTGCGGTGACTGCCCGCGATCACCCGCAGTGCGCCGTTCTCCCGGACGGTCGGCTGGAGATAGAGCATGCAGAAAACCTGGGCGGGGCGGGGCTCGAAGCTCAGCTCGTGGTCCCAGGCCCACCAGTCCTGGTGCCACCACAGTCCCGGCGAGCCGGGGGGCTTGGTGATGACGTACCCGCTGATCCAGCGAGGATCGGTGAACCCGAGCCGCTGGAAGGCGTTTCGCAGCGCAGGCGAGGTGAGCAGGTCGGTGTGGGGATCGTCCTCGAGGTGGATCGGGATCAGGCTGCCGTGGTGCGCGTAGCGCTGGAAGTGGGCTTCCCGCTCCGAACGGAGTTTGCGTTCGGCCAGACCACGCAGGCGCGCGATCAGTTCCGGTGGCACCGCTCCCTTGATCAGGCAGAAGCCGTCGACCTCCATGCTTCCGAGGAGGTCAGGGTCGACCGCTACTGACATATTGGCAGTTCCTCCCGCCGCCGTGGTAAGGCTGTCCGGAACCTAGCAACGCTTTGATCCCTTCCAGCAGGAGGTTTTCGGGCGTTTGCGGGCTGGGGGTGGAATGGACATCGCGGTACAAAACCTGGCGGGCACCACGGCGGTGGTGTGGCGGCCGGGTCCCGGTTGGCGCATGCTCTCCTCCGGTGTGCTCGGAGGCGGTCTGGGCGCTCGTACCTGGGTGCTCAACGCCCAGGTCCCACTCGCGTACGACCGCACCGACCCTGCCGCCCACCTCGAGGAACTCGCGACCGTCTGCGGTCTCCAGGGGCCGGGCGTGGGCATGTTGACGGCCACGGCGGTGCGGTATTACGTACGGGTGCGGGAGGAGGGCGTTCCGGTGACGGCGACCGTCGGGCTGAGCGTGCCGACGTGGGCGGCGGAGTACGACGCCGTAGTCGAGGAACCGCGCCCCGGGACGGTGAACATCATCGCGGCCCTGCCCGTGCCACTCGACGACGCGGCCCTGGTCAACGCCGTGATCACCGCGACCGAGGCCAAGTCCCAGGCGCTGTGGGAGGCGGGCTTCCCGTGCACCGGCACGGCCTCGGACGCGGTCTGCGTGGCGGCGCCCGAGGCCCCCGGTCCCGCCGTACCCTTCTGCGGCCCCCGTTCCGCCTGGGGTGCCCGGCTGGCGCGTGCCGTCCACACCGCCGTGCTCCGCGGTGCGCTCAATTGGCTGGAACGCCACCCTGATCGTGCGGTGGTCCGCTCAGCCCAGTCCCCGCCCTGACCGGTCCGGCGTCATCCGCCCGACCAGCACCAAGGCTCCGGCCGCGAAGGCCGCCAGCACGAGCATGCCCGCTGCCGGTCCGCCGCCGTGCCACTCGCCCAGCACCAGCCCGCGCATCACCTCGATCGCGTAGGTGAGCGGATTCAGCCGCGCCACGGCGGCCAGCCAGCCCGGCATGGCCGCCAACGGCACGAAGGCGCTGCTGGTGAACACCAGCGGGAGCGAGACGAAACCGCTGATGGTGAAGAACAGTGTGTGACTCGACGACCGGTAGGCCAGTGCGATGAACGCCGCCGACAGGGCGCCCACGAGCAGCATCACGGTCAGGAGCAGCAGCACGGCGCTCCATGCGTCCGCCGCCGGTCTGGTGCCCATGGCCGCGGCCACCACCATGATCATCACCGTTTGCGCCGCACCCAGCACCATCTGGAACAGAATCCGGCTGCCCACGACCGAGCCACGCGCCACCGGCATGCTGAGCAGCCTGGCCAGATACCCGGTCTCCTTGTCCCACAGCAGGGGCACCGCGCCGCTCACACCGGCGCCGATGGCGGTGAACGCGATGACACCCGGCAGCATGAAGGCGACGTAGTCGGCGCGCTCGACGGTGTCGGGGTTCACGGCGCGGCTGAGCGAACTGCCCAGGAAGACCAGCCACACGGCGGGCTGGAGGAGCGTGAACGCCAGATTGAGGCTTTCCCGCCGCAGTTCGAGGAACCAGCGCCGCAGGAGCGCACCGGTCTCCTGGACCCGACCGCGTACGGGGTGGGGTGCGGCGTGGGCGCCGTGCAGGACCACGGGCGCCGGTCCGCCGGCCTTTTGCGCCTCCGTACTGCCTCGGTCGCCCAGACCCCGCCCGGTGTGCAGCAGGAACACATCGTCCAGCGAGGGCTGCTGGTACCCCACCTGTGCCAGCTTCACCCCGTGGTCCCGCGCGGTCTCCACCACCATGGCCAGCGCCGTCGTCGCATCATCGACGTGGACATGCAGGCCATCGGCCGTCTGCGCCATCTGCCGTACCCACGCCAGGCCGCTCAGCACCTCCCGCAGCCGGTCGCCCTCGTCCGCGACGACCTCGAGAATGTCCGCCCCCACCGCCCGCTTCAGCTCGGCCGGAGCTCCGCTCACAATCTCACGGCCGCTGTCGATGATGGCCAGCCGGTCGCACAACCGGTCGGCCTCATCGAGGTAGTTGGTGGTCAGCAGCACCGAAGACCCATGCTCCCGCAGCGCCCGGATGTGCTCCCATACGCGGTGACGCGACTGTACGTCGAGACCGAGCGTCGGCTCGTCCAGGATCAGCACCTGCGGCACCTGTAACAGCCCGCAGGCCAGATCCAGCCGCTTGAGCATTCCTCCGGAGAACTCGGCCACCCGACGCCCCGCCTCGGCCGACAGCCCGACCGCCTCCAGGACCTCCTCCACCCGGCGCCGTCGCTCCCCGCGCGGCACGTGGAACAGGTCCGCCTCGATCTCCACGCTCTCCCGAGCGGTCAGCAGATGCCGTACGCCTTTCTCCTGCGACACATACCCGATCCGCCGCCTGACCTGCGCAGCCTCTCGCTCCACATCGAATCCGCACACCCACGCCCGCCCGGCGGTCGGCGCCAGGAGCGTGGTCAGCATCCGGATCGTCGTCGTCTTCCCCGCGCCGTTGGGCCCCAACAACCCGTAGATTTCCCCCGCCTCCACAGCGATGTCCAGCCCGTCCACCGCAAACCGGTCCCCAAAAGCCCGGCTCAGGTTTTCCGTCTTGATGGTGTGGTTCATGGACACCAGCATCCCCCGAATCCGAAGAAGAGCGCGAAGAGGTATCCGGTACATGGTGGTACCCGATTCCGCGGAATTCGCCATAACGTGATCGAGGTCTCGGCGAGCGGATTATCGACCATGTCCGTCAGGGTCCGGCCGAGGCTCCCCACGCCTTCCGTCGCCCATGCTGTGACCAGGCCAAGGCCGGGAACGCGCTGGCCCATGGGTGTTGGCCTCATTGGCCCGCTACCGGGTTCTCGTTGTCGGTTGTCGCCCTCCGGGGTACTCGTACTCACCACCCAGGAGTGGCGCAAAACCACTTTGGCCGGTGACTCACTGACCTTACGGTTGACGGCCCACTACGCAATTCAACTATTCCGCTTTTTCGCGTCTGCGTGGACGGTTGTGGGGGCGATCCCGGGGGCCTGACTATCTACCGATCGCGGCGCTGTAGACACAGAGAGCGAGAACACCGGACACGCAGATGACGATGAGCCAGGAAGCGAAGCTCATACGTCTTCCTCCACGCCCGGACTGCGCGGCCTTCTTGGACGGCGCGGGCTCCCCGGACGGCGCGGGCTTCCCGGACCGCCTGGTCCGACCGGACGCTGTCGGCCTCGGCGCAACGGGCGCAACCGCATCGACGGCGGCATCGGCGAGCAGACGGCGGCATGTCGCGGCGAGCTCACCCGTCCCCGCGGAGAGTGGCACGACAGCCTCCGAACGCGCCGGTGCTGTCGTGCCGTTGTCAAGAATGCGGCCGACGCGGAGGAGTATCTCGTCCCGGCCACCCGCAGGAGCGAGACTGATCCAGCGCTCCACATGATCAGCCCGGATCACCACTCCCCCGGACCGGTCCCGGTACACGGCGTGCTCCCGCCACAGCACTTCCGCCAACGCACTCGCGGTGTCCCTGAGTTGTGCGCTCACGACCCCTCCCCCTTCACCCATGCGCAAATCGAACAAGCATGGCACTCTAGCGTCAGGTACACACCAAGTCGTCGGTGGGGTGGCCTTGTGCCGATTGCCTCGTGGCCCCTGTGCGGCCATGTCTGCCTCTGCTGTCACTGAACGGGTCCGGCGGCTTGAGGAGAGCGGTGTGATCTCCGGTTGCTCCGCCGTGGTGGACCCGGAACGCTTGGGGCTCGGCATCCTGGCCTTCGTGCGGCTCCGTCACCCGACCGGGAACTACAAGCCGTTCCACGACTTGGTCGCCACGACGCCCGAAATACCCGAGGCCCATCATGTGACGGGTGAGGACTGCTTCGTCCTGAAGGTTGTCGCACGCTCCATGCGCCACTTGGAGCTGACAACGAGCCGGATCGCCGGGCTGGGCTCCGTCACGACCAGCGTCGTTTACTCCAGCCCGCTCCGGAATCGCACGATCACACATGCGCCCTGGGCAGAAGGGTGTCGTCGGGTTCTGTACTGCCTGTTCGCCCACCGTAAGGCCACCCATGCCGGCCGCTGGGGGCGGTCCGGCATCGTACGGATCCTGCCGAGTCAGGGGGGCAGCGGGAAGGGGACGAAGGACAGCGGACCGGTGAAGGTGAAGGCGGTCAAGCAGGGGCCGCCGATGATTGGCTGCTGCCGGACGCGAGCGGCGTATGCGGCCATCCCGGACACCCCGTCACCGGCGGGAGCCCAGGGCCGTTCTGCGCGACCGGTGCGTAGTAAAGTCTTCGCTCATGTCGAAGCCCGATGACCTGCTTGTCGACGTCGCCGCAAGGGTGGAGTCGGAGCAGAGCAATCAGATGTCTCTCACAGTGATTCTCCAAGGCGCTGTCATCACTGGACGGCTGGCGCCCGAGGCCGTGTGGAGGCAACGCGTGGCCGAGGTGCTGGAGGGATCGGATCGGCTGGGACCGTTTTCCGCCCTCTTTGCCTCAGCCGGCACCGCGACCCGCTCTCCGAACCGCAGCGGGCCGCCTACGCACCTGCATTTCCATGTCGCACGGATCCTGCAGGGAAGTCTTGGCATTCCCGAGACCGGGGGGATGTATCGCGTCGCGATCAAGGACGTAGGCGCCTGGACGGTAGGCGACTTCAGCTATTCGGACCGTTAAAGTCCCCTGCCTCCGCCGATCCGTCACCGTCACCGTCCCGATCCTGGACGGGGGTGGCCAGGGTTGGCCTGGGGTGGCCGACCATGAGTGGGCCCCGACTGCGCATGACGCAGTCGGGGCCCACTCATGGTCGGTTCCGCTGTTCACCCGTCTCCGTCAGGGGCGTGACGGGGCCTGGAGCAGCGCTGCCGCCTCCTCCAGCGGGCTGAGCACGGCAGCAGGGGCGGAGCGGCAGGTGAAGCCCAGGCGGCTCAGCGCTCGGGTCATTTCGCCGGCGGTGAAGTCCCGGCGATCCAGCCGGGTAATGACTGCCCCGACCTGTTTGACGGGGTAATGGCGGCGGCCGATGATCACGGACTCCCCCGTGACGGGTTCCGGCTTGATGCCCTTCATCGATTGCACCACTTCACTCTTCACGAGGTCGAAGGGAAAGCGGGCGATGACACAACGCATGATGCCTCAACAGGGGTCGTAGAAAGGCCGGAAGAACGGGCGGATGGGATCCGTCGGCCTGAGGGAGATCAGCGTGTGAGAGCGAGGAAAATCCGGGGCGCACCCGTCCTCGTCGTACCGTCCGCCAAGCCGTGCTGTCGTCGGACGGAGACTTACGCCACCGTGCCGAGGGAGGAGCGCCGCTGAGAGGTCCCTGTCGCCGTCGCGGTCGATCCCGCGGAGCGGCGGGCCCGGCCGCGGGAGGAGGGGTTCCTGCGCTTGGCGCGTTCGGCGATCGGCGCCGTGATGGTGACGGGAACACCCGAGGGGGCCTGGGCGCCGGTGATACGGCTCAGTTCGGCCTCGCCGGAGCGGACCTGGGTGCTCTGCGCGGTGATACCGGCGTCGGTCATCAGCCTGCTCATGTCCCGGCGCTGGTTGGGCAGGACGAGGGTGACGACGCTGCCGGACTCGCCGGCGCGGGCTGTGCGGCCGCCGCGGTGCAGGTAGTCCTTGTGGTCGCTGGGCGGGTCGACGTTGACGACGAGGTCGAGGTTGTCGACGTGGATGCCGCGGGCGGCGACATTGGTGGCCACCAGGACGTTGACGTGGCCGTCCTTGAACTGCGCCAGGGTACGGGTGCGCTGGGGCTGGGACTTGCCGCCGTGCAGGGCGGCGGCCCGGACACCGCTCTTCAGCAGGTGCCGGGTGAGTCCGTCCACGGCGTGCTTGGTGTCCAAGAACATGATCAACCGGCCGTCGCGGGCGGCGATCTCGGTGGTGGTGGCCTGCTTGTCGGCCCCGTGGACGTGCAGCAGGTGGTGTTCCATCGTGGTGACCGCGCCTGCCGAGGGATCGACGGAGTGGACCACGGGGTCGTTCAGATAGCGGCGGACCAGCAGGTCGACGTTGCGGTCCAAGGTGGCGGAGAAGAGCATCCGCTGTCCTTCGGGCCGAACTTGGTCGAGCAGGGCCGTGACCTGAGGCATGAAGCCCATGTCGGTCATCTGGTCGGCCTCGTCCAGCACGGTGATGCCGACCTGGTTCAGACGGCAGTCACCACGGTCGATGAGATCCTTCAGCCGTCCGGGGGTCGCGACAACGACCTCGGCTCCGCCCCGTAGAGCGTTGACCTGCCGGCCGATCGACATACCCCCGACGACGGTGGCCAGGCGCAGCCTCAGCGACCGGGCGTAGGGAGCGAGCGCGTCGGTGACCTGCTGCGCCAGCTCCCGAGTGGGTACGAGGACCAGGGCCAGCGGCCGACCGGCATCGGCACGTTGTCCGGCCGTGCGGGCCAGCAGGGCCAGGCCGAAGGCGAGGGTCTTGCCCGAGCCGGTACGCCCGCGCCCCAGGACGTCGCGGCCGGCGAGCGAGTTCGGCAGGGTGGCTGCCTGGATCGGGAACGGCACCGCCATGCCCTCCGCGGTCAGGGACGCCAGCAGCGCGGGCGGCATGTCCAGGTCGGCGAAGGTCTCCGCCGGGGGAAGGGCGGGAGTGACGGTGAGGGGCAGGGCGAAATCCCCCTGCGGAGCGGCGGGACGGCGCCCGTGACGCCCGGAGCGGCCCGCGGAAGCGGAGCGGCTCGGGACACCGGAGCGGCTCGTAGCCTTCGAACGGTGGCCGGAGCCGGTGGTGCGTGTGCGGGAGTAGCGGTCGTTCGTGCGAGCAGTGCGGTTCATACGGAACCTTCCTCGATGCGGTACGTCGAGGAATTCCCGCAGCAATGAGCTGCCCACAGGGGAATTGCAGGAACGGACCGAAAAAAATGAATGAAAGCCGGGGTGCGGAATCGGCCGGGCGGGCGCGTCGAAAAGGGGATCGACATGCGCCGCACAGAGATGGCGATTCCGATGCCGGTCAAGGGCTGGACGGGGCCATGCCCTGCCGCAACCTATGGGCGGCTCAGCAACCGGACGGACTGCCCCGGCGCTTGTGCTGCGGTCGCGGCGCTGCGGGATGCGCCCAAAAGGCAACGAGCCGGGGCCCGCACCCAAGGTGTGGGCCCCAGCTTCGTCGTACGCGTCTGCGTCAGGCGGGAACGATGTTCTCGGCCTGCGGGCCCTTCTGGCCCTGGGTGAGGTCGAAGCTCACCTTCTGGCCTTCCAGGAGCTCGCGGAAGCCCTGGGCGGCAATGTTCGAGTAGTGGGCGAAGACGTCGGCGCCGCCGCCGTCCTGCTCGATGAAGCCGAAGCCCTTTTCCGCGTTGAACCACTTCACGGTGCCAGTAGCCATGTCATATCTCCTTCGGGGCAGTTCCCGGGGACCGCACTGTACGGACCCCGCGTCGCCGCGATGATTGCCCCGTCCGGAAATGCAACCGGAAATACAAAAGTGCTCCCGCGGCTGGACACCAGCGAGGGCACTTGAAGTCTTTGGGAACCACAACTGCAACTGAGAACGACAGTAGCACGGCAGGAGCGGGCGTGCAGGGAACACACCTCCCGCCACTTCTGGCACACCGAAATCGCCACCCGCACTCGCGACTATTTCTGTAGTTGCGGCATTAGATATCCGGCAGCGGCGCAGCCTCTTATCCGCCGGGAAAGCCTCGGGAGTGGTGACGGCGAGAACACGCTATCTCTCACGACAGCGCAGAAAACCTGGAGCCGTCGTAGTAGATATCCCGCCGCCTCCCGTAGGCAGCGGGGCAGGGAGGCCGGCGGACGGCCGGCAGGGTCGCTGCGCGGCGGGGCCGAAGGCAGCGAGCGATGGCGCGGAAGGGCCGGGTCCACAGGCGGAGCCCGAAGGGGCTCGAACCCTCCACCGGCGGCCCTCGGGAGCCCGGCCACTTCCCACCGTTACGGCGGGGAGGTATGACGCCTCTCCGGACACGGCCCTTCACCCCCGCCCGGGCTCCGACAACCGCCGCACTCGGATCGGCGATCTGGTGACTGTGCCCTGCGGCCGGAGAAAAACTGTCGTGGCCGCAGTAGACATTCAAAGCCGGCAGGGCTAGTGTTTCTCTCGCAGTCAGCGACGTCAGTGATACGCGGCGGAGACGAACGGCCGCGAGCAGGACACGGCACGGCAGTGGGGTCGTGGGGCCGGGAAGCTACAGGAGGGTCCCACCACCGACTGTCGGGCCGGGCGGCCCCCAGGGCCGCCGAGCAGGACCGCACAACAGCAGTACCGGCAAGAAACCGACAAGAGAAGGAAGAGAGGAGAAGACGCCATCAGGATCGCCCGAGCGAGGACCACTTCGCTCGGGTACCGCAGACCCCGGATTGGATGGTGGTCCCCGGTCACGCAGCCGCGATCCCCGCATCCCGGCCCGCTCGGGCGAGCATGCGGATACAGAAGGCCGGCGCAGGGCGCCGGTAGATGGTGTTGAAACCCCTCGGGGCCCTGGTGCCGTACGGCGCCAGGGCCCCTCGACGCGTCCAACGAAGAGGTGCACGTGACCCGAGAAACCCCCTCGCACGCTACCGACAAGCTCGATGACGACGACTACCCCGCCTACACCATGGGCCGCGCCGCGGAGATGATCGGCGCCACACCAGCCTTCCTGCGGGCCGTGGGTGAAGCCCGGCTCATTGTCCCCTTGCGCTCGGAAGGCGGCCATCGCCGCTACTCCCGCTACCAACTGCGCATCGCCGCACGCGCCCGCGAACTCGTGGACCAGGGCACCCCGGTCGAGGCCGCGTGCCGCATCGTCATCCTCGAAGACCAACTCGAAGAAGCCCAGCGGCTCAACGAAGAACTCCGCCGGCCTGCCGCCGCCCCGCAGCGGCACACACACTCCTGACCACCACTGCCGTACGCCGCCCACCACCCTCGACTCCCCCGGCCAAGACCCGGGTGATCGCTGCCTTACGCCTCCCGGGCTGCACCTCGGTACGTGCAGCCCGACCGCGACCTCCTTCTCCTCCCACCGCGCCGGCTGGCGGAGCTGTCGCGCTACGGGCTGGACGGCAAGGCATCGCCGCTCCAGCGGCACAGCGACTCCCGGCGTCCGGCCACGCTGCCGGCCACCGCGGTCCACCTGACGTCCCCCGCGGTCGATGACGCCCTGGACCTGCTCGAAGTGCTCACCGCCACGAAGCTGCCGGCCAGGGCGGAGCGGGAGACGGCGAAGGAGAAGCTGAAGACCCTGCCGCGTGCGGAGCGGGCCTCGGCGAAGCCGGCCGCCGCGTTCCAGATCGTGTTCGACACCACAAGCGAGCAGGTCGGCACCGGGGAGATCGCCCTGCCAGATCGCCCTCGGCCTTGTGCTCAACGCCCTCGTACTCTTCAACACCAGGCATATGGACGTCGCGGTCACGCAGTTGCGAGCGAACGGTTTCGACGTCCGTGACGAGGGTGTGGCCCGTCTCTCGCCGTTCGTGCGACATCACATCACCATGCACGGCCGGTACTCGTTCCAGCTCCCCGAGCTGCCGGTGGCCTGCGGCCCCTGGGTGATCCGGCTGCGGTCGATGAGGAGTAAGTCTCAGCCGGGGACCAGGCCGACATCGGCGACGGGTCAGCCGAGACGGAACCGTTGGTGACTCTTGTTCTCTTCGGCTGGCGACCGACGTCTCATCCGCGCTCGCGGAGGTACGCCTCCAGCTCTGCGGCCCCGTTCAGCATCGCCCGCCCGCGGGCGGACAGCCGACCGTGCCAGTCGCACAGTGCGGCCTCCAGCGGCTCCAGCCCGCCGGCCGCCCGCACCTGGGCGATCAGCGGGGCGATCTGCTCCAGCAGGTAGCCGCCCCGCCTGAGCTGGTGGGCCAGCCGGGCGTCCCGTACGTCCGCCTCGTCATAGACGCGGTACCCGGTCCGCGGGTCGCGCCGCGGGCGCACCAGCCCGGCGCGCTCCCATGTGCGCAGCGTCGCGGGCCGGATCCCGAGCTTGTCCGCCAGCGGCCCGATGAACGTGCCGCCGGGCCCGGACAACGCGTCCGGCTCGGCCGCCGTGGTGGGCTCCAGGTCGCGGAGGGCGCTCTCCACGGCGTGGAGGGTCCGGCGGTCGTCGAGGAGCTGGGCGTGGCTCTCGTCGATGAGGCGGAACGAATCCTCGGCCGCGCCCGCGTTCACCGCCCGCATGATCGACGACGCCGTCTGGTGGCCGTGCCCGGGCACCAGGGCAAGAAACGCGCGCAGGGCCCCCGCGTGCAGCGAAGTGTAGGTGCGGTAGCCGTGGGGTGTGCGACCGGCGGCCGGAAGGATGCCGGCCTCCTCGTAGTTCCTGATCGCCTGTGTGGACAGACCGTGCCCGCGCGCCAGATCAACGGGCCTGAGCCGCTCACCGCTTTGAAGGTTTCGCCCCATGTGGCTGACGATATCGCGGAAAAGTTTCAACCGAAGGTTCAACGATACCGTTGAAGGCATGGCTACCGACATCAAGGACACCGCCCATGCCGTCGAGGCCGCCGCCGTCATGAGGCTGTTCCCCGCCCGGCCCCGGCTGCTTGCCCTGGGCGAGCCCACCCACGGCGAGGACGCTCTGCTCGACCTGCGCAACGAGCTCTTCCGGCAGCTCGTCGAGCAGGAGGGCTACCGGACGATCGCGATCGAGAGCGACTGCATGATGGGCCTGGTCGTCGACGACTACGTCACCTCGGGCACGGGCACCCTCGACGACGTCATGGAGCATGGAATCAGCCACGGCTGGGGTACCTCCGCGGCCAACCGCGAACTCGTGCGCTGGATGCGCGCCTACAACGTCCGCGCCGACAACGACGGCCGGCCCGCGTCCGAGCGGCTCCGCTTCGCCGGTTTCGACGGCCCGCTGGAGATCACCCACGCCGCGAGCCCCCGGCAGGCCCTCACGGCACTCCACGGCTACCTCTCGGCACGGGTGGACGCGGACCTGCTCCCCTGCACCGCGGACACACTCGACCGCCTGCTCGGCACCGACGACCGGTGGACCAACCCCGCCGCGATGATGGACCCGTCCCAGTCCACGGGGCAGTCGGCCGAGGCCGGCCAACTGCGACTGTTCGCCGACGATCTGGTGGCACTGCTCGACCAGCAGACGCCGCACCTGCTCGTGACGACCTCGCGGGACGACTGGGACCGGGCGCGCCTGTACGGTCGCACCGCGACCGGCCTGCTGCGCTACCACCACTGGATGGCCGACACCTCACCGGCCCGCATGACAGGGCTGGTGGGCGTCCGGGACCAGATGATGGCCCACAACCTCCTCGCCGTCGCCGAACGGGGCCCGGCACTCGTCCACGCCCAGAACGCCCATCTCCAACGGGCCAAGAGCTCGATGCGGATGGGCGGGATGCCGGTGGAGTGGTGGAGCGCCGGTGCGCTGGTGAGCGCCCGGCTCGGCGAGGAGTACGCCTTCGTGGCCACGGCTCTCGGCACGATCCGGCACCAGGGAGTGGACACGCCGCCGCCGGACACCCTCGAAGGACGCCTGTACGCGCTCCCGGAGGACCGCTGCGTCATCGACACCCCGCGACTGGCCACCGCCCTCGGCGACACACGGCCCGCGCCCCGCATATCCCCTTGGTTCGGCTACGCCCCGCTTGACCCGGCCCACCTGGCGGACAGCGACGGCATCGTGTTCGTCAAGGACGTCCCGCAGAGCTAGGGCGTGTTTCGAAAGTAGCGCCGTCCGCCCGAAGGGCGGGGGTCGCGGCTCCCCCAGCTACCGCTGGGCGGTGCCCCCAGGTGCGTGCGATCGCAAGGCGGTGGGGGTACCCCCGGCCGGAGGCTGGGGGAGGTCGTCCTCGTACTGGGGTCCCCCATACCGAAGGCCAGGGGAGTACTCGGACGAGCCCGACAACGCAGCGTGGGGGCACTCCCCCAGCCTTCGGCCGGGGGCACCCCCACCCGGACGGAGTCTGGGGGAGGGCCGATGCGCGGAGGCGTCCCGGCCGTCAATGGCGAATACGACCGCTCAGCGCCGGCCGCCCCCGGGCGCCAGCAGGCTGCTGACCTCCGCGATGGCCTCCGGTGACGGCTTGACGTACCGCTTCACGTTTTCCGGCTTGCGATGCCTCGACTTGGCCATGAGCATCAGCAGGCTCGTTCGGGCCTCCCCGAGGTGGGTCAGGCCGAAGTGCCTCCACTCGTGCAGGTCCCAGCCGGTGCCTTACCCGGCTGACGCGGTGTGCTGGTCCGGCAGCGCGCGGGCCTGCCCGTACGACAGTCGGGCCAGCCCGGTGTCCGGGCACACATCCTGCGGCGAGACGACCTTGCCCGGTCCCGTGCGGCGATGGGTGACGAACACCGGGCCGCGGATGCGGCCCTGGATCAGGCAGGGCAGCAGCCGCGCAGTGCCAGCGTCCCAGTAGACCGTCTCCAGCACGAAGTCCTCACGCGCCCGACTGAACGACGGCGGGCACCGCTTCCCCCTTGCCACAGATAACGGGCCACTTCGCGCAGCGGCCCGACGACGTCGCCGCAGGTCATGATCGGCGATGCCGCAGATCATGGGGCGTTATCTGTGGAAGAACTTCAGGCCGCCCCCGCAACCGACCCCCCGTCACCCGCCCACCAGCGGCGATCCGGGCTTAGCCACGATCTGACGCGGATGTTCCTCACCCCCCAGCACCTGTCGGTTGTCGTTCAACGGGTAGAACTGCCGGGCCCAGTGACGGAAAGGGCCGATCGGCCCGTCGGCCTGAGCGAGTCGTGGGGGCGACTGGTATTCCTTGGTGCTCCAGATAGGAAAGTCGGCGGCCGTGAAGTCGCAGCTCCACCGGAACATCGGACGTGCCAGCAGCCGTGAGAGCGCACGCCCCACCCCCCGTCCCACCGATGGTGGCAGCCACGACGGTCCCGCTACGGCGATCCGGCTCGCCTGCCGGAACTGCATCCGACCAGGCGCGATCATCGTGGCCATGACCAGCGTGCACATCTCAAGGCCCAGCCCTGGTGTGCGGACATCGGTGTGGAGGCAGCTGAGACCGTATCCGTCGGCCTCGATCTCGACCTGGTGCCGACCCAGCAGGGGAAAAGTCTCACGCACCCGCATCGACACATGGAATCTCACCCTGTCGAAGGCGACGGGAGCGGCCAGTTCGGCTTCGGCCCAGCCGTGGAGCGCGGAGAAGTGCCCCAAGTCCACGGCATTCTCCATCACATCCTGGGAATGACCGGCCATTTCCCACGTGGCGTGCCGCGGGGGCAGGTGACCGAGCGCATGCCAGACGGGGATTTCCCAGTCCGGCTGTCCGCCGGCGTGATGCCGCCAGATGAACACGGCATCGTTGACCTCGCGCACCGGCAGTTGAACCAGGGAGGCCTTCGGAGGCGGCGTGCCGTACGAGGTCCGCACGCAGGAGCCGTCCAGGCCGAACGCGAAACGGTGGAAGGGGCACACGAGGTCGTTCCCGTCGACCTCTCCCAAGCCGAGGTGCGCGCCCAGGTGCGGGCAGTACGGGCGGATGGCCCGGACATCGCCGTTGTGCAGTCGGTACAGCACGACGTCCTCGCCCATGAGCGGGCGGGTGAGGACTGCTCCCGGTTTCAGCTCCTCGGAGAAGGCCACCGCGGCCCAACCGTCCGGGTACGGCAGACCGGGAGCCAATGCCACGTCGGCGGGCGTCGGGCCTTGACTCATACGGAGTCCATATTTGCGGGATAATCTCATCGATCCTCCAGCCCAAGTCCAAGCAGGATGGTGTTCCAGGCTATCCAGGCTGCCTGCGGAAGAAGTGCCGACTGGATAACCAATAAAGTCGGTTTAATATCCCCGTCTTCATTCCGAGTTGCGGCCGCTGGAACGAAGGTTTCGACGCAGCCCTCGCCGAGGGCCCGCCCAGCAGTCCACGCACGCCACCGGCAGCAGTCAGCGGGTTGCCTCTTCCGGCGCGACCGCTCCCACGCCGAGTTGATCCGTCTCCGGCGCGGCCGGGGGTCAAGGAGTCCGTACGGCCGGCCTCGAGCCGTGAGGGGGCGGCGCCGCGTTCCGGCCGGTGCCGGGCGGCGGGGCGATGGTTATCGGGCCCTCGGCCGTCCGAGGATGCTGCCGGGTCTTCATGGCCGAAGGGCCCGGCCGGTACCGTCCACCGCCGTCATGGGCTTGCGTCAGCCGTTGGTTTGGGGGTGGCCGAAGAGCAGGTCGTATCCAGGGGGGAGCTGGAGCAGGACGCGGCCCATCAATTCTTCGTCGGCGGCGTCGGCCACCACGCTGAGGACGGCGCTGACGTCCCACTTGGCTGTCTGTTCGGTGGCCCCCTCGATCCACGCGGCTGTGGCGCGCACGAAGCGGTCCGGCCCCAGTGGCTCGGCCGCGGGGAGGGGATTGAGGAGCACCAGTGCGCACGTTTCCGGAAGCCGGGCTGCCAGCTCGGCTCTCACCGAGCCCACCAGGTGCGCCCCCAGAAGGGCAAGCACTACCCGGGCCGCTCGGTCGGCTTCCTGCCGCGTGGGGTACTCGCCCCGTTCTTGGACCTGCTCCAGAAAGACATCCCATTTCATCACCATGCCGACTCCCTTGTCGTACGCCGGGTGTCCCATTGTTGCCGTGGTGTGGCGGGTATCCGGCTGTGGCACCCCGGTCGGTTCACCCGCGCATGGTCCGAGGGACTCGCCGCTGTTGAGGGCTGTTCGCGAAGCCTGGTTGGCTCGGTGACCGAAATGCGCCGTAGCACCCCGGTGGTACGCCTGATCATCTCGGTTGCTCCTGTCCCGGCACGATGCGCAGGTGACGTGGCACCACCTACATAACCCAGGGCAAACGTGACAGGACCGACTCAATGGGCGCCCGCCCACTGATCCGATCGGTTGCCGTCGTATCCGCGTCAGCGGTCGGGCCGCGCCCAGGAGGGCGAGCACAGAACAGGCCGCTCGGCCGGCTGCCTGTTTGTCTCGGCCGGCGGGCGGGGGGAGGCGGGCCGTGCGGGTCCGGCGAGGATCGGGCCGTCGGGATGGACCGGTGGGCCGGGAGAACGCGTCGAGTTCCTGTCGCCTCCGTCCCCAGGACAGGTACGGACGGTCGGCAGGACAGCGGGTTCCGGACATCCGGCGACGCCCGTGCCACGGCCCGGGCGTCGCGTACGGCGCTCACGCGCCGTTTCATTCTTGTTCGAATACCTGAGCGATGCGACCTGGCGCGCCCAGTGTCCCGGCTCAGGAAAAGTCGCGAGGTCGCCGCACGAGGTGGAGGTCGATTGTCGAGGTCAGAGCTTATTCATGCCCGTGTACGGGCTGACGATCCGGGCGTGGCGGGAGCCGAAGTCGACGAGCATCGCGATCCCGTCCTCGACACCAATGATCCGGCCCAGGCCGTACTGGTCGTGTGAGACTCGGTCCCCCAGTCCGAATTGCTTGACCGGCGGCACAACCGGGGCTTTGAAGGGGCTTGTGGGCAGGTGGCGCCGGGGCGCGGGTGGCTTCGTCATCGTGGAACCAGTATGCGCCCACGGGGCCCGAACGGTCAGGCCAGGAGAGCGACGATAACGATTCGATCCGGCACTCACCATCCTCGGCCCTTCGCGGCAGCCGGCCACCCGCCCGCCCGAACGTCCCGCGTTCCCGCCCAGGGCGGGGCAGACCTCGCGTACCGCCGGCACACCTGCCGGGAACCGGGTGCGACTCCTCGGCTTTCGGCCATCTGAGGCAGCTGCCGATCAGACGTGATCAAGCCCAAGGCGCGGCACACCCGGCCCCAGGACACCCGGAGCACCATCTCGTCCTCCGCGAGGCCGCGGTGCCCCGTAGCGCCATCCCCGCCCCACGTCGCCCGAGCCGTGAGGTCGGTCGATGGCATGGCCGCGCGGGAACCGGTCGAGCCGCCGGGGGCGGCGGCGTCGGGACGAGCGCGGGTTCCCTCCGTGCGGCGACGGCACGGGTGAGTATCGGTCCGACCAGAAGGCGTGGAGGCCTTCATCGGGCGTCTCCCCGGTACTCGTTGTGCCCGTCGTAGGCGCATCCGGCGGAACGACGCCCTGCGGCGGGGAAGCGGCACGGTCGGAGCGGACACCCTCACTTCCAGGACGTTCGACGACCCAGGCGGCGAGCGTCACCGGGTCGCGGACGGCAGCGGATCCGGGGCGTACGGCCTGACGAAGACCGGTGCGACCCCGTGGACCAGGTGTTATCTATTGCGAATCCGCCGCCGTCAACGGAGCGACCGGAGCGGCTGGATCCACTCGAGCTGGTGACCGATCAGGTGTGGCCGACCGAACCGGACCCGTCCCACGAGGAATGTCGCACCACGCGGGTTCGACCGGCTCGTGGACGAACACGGTGGTCACAAGGGAACCACGGCAGAGTCTATGAGACCGGGGGACCGATGTCACTCCAATGGGTGACTGGGTATAAGCTAACGGTAATCGACATGGCGAGAATCCGTCTTGAGTCGACCCGGCGGTCCGCAAAGACTTCTCCTGTGCCAAAGGGGGGCATCTGCCGCGTATTGGCGCTCCCTGGTACACCAGTCACGTTCGCAACGTGAGGAGACGCGCATGTCCGGCACCGACACCGCATTCCCGATCACGCTGACCGATGGCACCACCACCCGGACCCGGGAGGCGACCCCCGCCGACCTCGGTCCGATCCAGGCGCTGCACCGCCGTTGCTCGCTGGGCAGCAGAGCCCTGCGCTATCACGCGGGTAAATCCCAGCTGTCCTCCGCCGGTTGGCGGCAGCTGTCCGACCCGGGGCGCGGCACCACCTTGGTCACCACCACCGCCCAGCGCACGGACCGCATCATCGCCATGACCAACGTCATGCGCACCGATCAGCAGGGGGTGGGCGAACTCGCCGTGCTGGTCGAGGACGCATGGCAGTCCAAGGGGCTGGGCACGGCACTGGCCGCACACGCGGCCGAGGTGGCCCGCCGGGCCGGCCACCACACCCTGACGGCCGCGGTGGCCGCAGGCAACGCCCCGATGCTTCACGTCCTGGAGAGCCTGGACGCGCCGCCCGCCCGCGCGACCGGGCCCGTCCTCGACATTCAGATACCGCTGTAGCCGGCCCTGGATGCCTCGGCTCCTTCGGACATCCGGAGCTGGCACACGGGATCGCGCACCTGCAGCGCACCGGCAGGGACCCGGATACGGGCTCCAGCGTGAAGCCTCCCCGAGTGCGGCGAGACCGGCCACCGTCCGTCTCGGTACCGCCCGAAAACGCTCGGCCATCACCGCGTTCCCCCGTGAACAGCGGGGCGGCAGGCCGACGGTGCGGCGAGACGTAGGTGTAGTGCGCCAGGTCGACGAAACCAACGCCGGAGGGGTCCGGAGATGTGCTCGGGGGACCGGCGCTCAGGCCGCACCCGTCACGGCCGCAAGGGCCTTCCCACCGTATGGCCTCACGGCTCTGTCCTCGTGCTGATTCCGCGTCAGCCTCCCTACCGCGGCGGCCGGTCGAAGGCTTTCACCCTGCGATCGTCCGGGCCGGCAGGTCCTCACCGGCGATGAGAAGCCGGTAGCCGTAGTCGGCGGTGTCCTCGGCCAGGAGGTCGGCGTGACGCCGTTGCCACTCCCCGGAGGCCAGATCTCCCCGGAGCCGGTGCATCGCCCGCTCGACCACACCGGAGGGCAGGACGGCGAGCGTCGAACTCGCCCGTCGCACGATCGGGTCGAGATACTGCTCCGGACGCCGCCAGAACGCGGCCTGGAACCCGTCGCTGAAATCGTGGGGGACGGGGAAGCTGCGGACGGTGTGTGCCCCGAGGCTCCCTGCGACCTCGGCCACGGGCGTGAAGCGGGCATGGTCCAGGTTCCGGATCTCCGGCAGGTATTCGGAGACCAGCCACAGTTCGCGCTCATGGCCGGGGTCCCAGGTGAGGACGACCTGACGCCTGGCGACCCGTCGCAGTTCCCGGATCCCCCGGTGCAGATCGGACCAGTGATGCACGGTCATGATGGCCATCGCTGCGTCGAACGCGCCGCTCCCGAAGGGCAGGTTTTCCGCACCGGCCTGGACTCTGTGTGCCCCTGGGTGCTGGTCCAGCATGACTCGTGAGGGGTCCACCGCGGTGACCTCCGCGTCCGGGGGCTCGTAGGAGCCTGCTCCCGCGCCGACGTTCACCACGGTGCGGGCCCCGTCCAACGCGTCATGGATCAGTGCTGCGAGCCGCGGGTCGGGACGGCGGACCTCCCGATAGCCGAGGCCGATACGGTCATACACGGCCGGCGACCCGGCCGACGGCAAGGAGCTCATAGAGGAATCCCATCAGTTTTCGTGCGACCGGAGGAAGCCATCGCCATGCCGGCTGTTCCCGCCGACCCGACCGTGGTTCACCCGATGCCGGACCATCCGCGCGTGGTGCTGCTGAGACCCCTGGTCACCTCGCCGCTGATCGAGGTCGGCGAGTACTCGTACTACGACGACCCCGACGATCCGACCGCATTCGAGACCCGCAACGTGCTGTATCACTACGGGCCGGAGAAGCTGGTCATCGGCAAGTTCTGCGCGCTGGGCGAGGGCGTGCGGTTCATCATGAACGGCGCCAATCACCGCATGGACGGCCCCTCGACGTTCCCCTTCCCCATCGTGGGCGGTTCCTGGGCCGGGCACTTCGATCTGATCACCGGCCTGCCGGGCCGGGGGGACACCGTGGTCGGCAACGACGTCTGGTTCGGATACGGGGTCATGGTCATGCCGGGTGTCCGTATCGGCCATGGGGCCATCATCGCTTCCGGTTCCGTCGTCGTCGACGACGTCCCCGACTACGGCATCGTCGGCGGAAACCCGGCCGGACTCATCCGTCACCGCTACAGCGAAGCGGACATCGCCCGCCTTCTGGCCCTGGCCTGGTGGGACTGGCCCGCCGAGCACATCACCGAGCACATCCGAACGATCATGTCCGGCAGCATCGAGGACCTCGAGGCCGCCTCCCCGACGGGGACGTAGTCGTCCGCACAGCCCATGCGCCCACCCCGTGCCCGGTCGGCCTCTGGCACCGCAGGGAGGAGAACGCCGCCCGCAGCCGCTGGGGTGCCCCATGCCGAAGGCCGGGGAGGGCCTACCCGGCCGATCGGGCAACGCAGCTGGGCCCTCCCCCAGCCTCCGGCCGGGCCCCACCCAGCGGTAGCTGAGGGGGGCCGTACCAGGGCGGCGAGCGGGGTGAACCCTGGCTGACGCCCCACTAGCGGCCCGCCTCGGGAGGCTCGGGCTCATGAGGCATGCGCAACGCGTTCACCCAGAGCCTGGTGAGGGTCTCCACCAGCGCCTCGAAGGGCACGGGCTGGTCGGTGGCGAAGGTCACGTACGCCATGCGGCTCACCATGGCATTGAGGGCCCGGGCGGTGACGGCCGGGTCGAGCGCCGGGTCGGCGAGCCCCGCTTCCTGGAGCCGGGTGATCGCCGCGGCGCTGCGCTCGATGAACGCCTGCGACCGCTGCAGCCGCAGCTGCAGGAAGCGCCGGTCCACGGCGGCGGCCTGTTCCATGGCCGCCATCAGCGCCGCGTTGCGGCGGTAGGACTCCAGGTAGGCGCGGTTGGCCTCCTCCACCCCACGGCGCAGCTCCTTGCGGCTGCCGCCGCTGACTCCCGCGTGCAGCATCTCGTCCTGCAGCTCCGTCAGAACGGCCGTGAAGACGTCCTCCTTGGAGGTGAAGTGCGTGTAGAAGCTTCCGGTGGCGACACCGGCCTCGGCCGCGATGTCGACGATCCGGGCATCCAGATAACCGTCGCGTTCGAAGATCCGTCGGGCCGCGGCGACAAGGGCGTCCCTGGTGCGGATCCCGCGCCGGGTGCGCCGGGGTGCGGTGGGCTCGCGCGCTGAGTGGTCGGGGGAGAGCATGCGCTGCATCCTAGCCAGTATTGAATCCGAATCCGGATTCAAGTACGTTTCCGAGCCATGAATACCACTCCTACGTCCAGCGGCTGGAATCTGCTCATAGCCCGCGATGATCTGTCGAGCGCCCAGCTGGTCGACGCGCCGGTCCCCGAGGTCGGGCAGGGCGAGGCGCTGCTGCGGGTCGACCGGGTCGGCGTCACCGCCAACAACGTCACCTACGCCGCGCTCGGCGACTCCTTCCGCTACTGGGAGTTCTTCCCGGCCCGGGCGGGCTGGGGCATCGTCCCGCTCTGGGGGTTCGCCGAGGTCGTCTCCTCCCGCGTCGACGGCGTCGAGCCCGGCAGCCGCCTCTACGGTTACTTCCCCTCCGGCAGCCATCTGCGGGTGCGCCCCGGGCGGGTGGGAGAGCGCGGCTTCCGGGACACCACCCCTCACCGGGCCACGCTGCCCTCGCCCTACAACGCCTACGCCCTCACCACGGGCGACCTGGCGTACGAGGCGGACCGCGAGGACCTCCAGATCCTGTACCGCCCGCTGTTCTGGACCTCGTTCATGCTGGCCGACTGGCTCGTCGACAACTCCTGGCTGGGTGCCCGCACCGCCGTCCTGTCCTCCGCGTCGAGCAAGACCGCCTACGGTGCGGCCTTCCTGCTCCAAGGGCAGGGATGCGAGGTCGTGGGGCTGACATCCCGGCGCAACGTCGCCTTCACCGAGAGCCTGGGCTGCTACGACCGGGTGCTGGCGTACGAGGACGCCGCCCGGCTCTCCCCGGCCAAGCCCACCCTGTACGCCGATTTCGCCGGTGACGAGGCCCTGACCGCCGCGCTGCGTGCCCACCTCGGCGACGCCCTGGTGCACCACGTGGTCGTCGGCGTCACCAACCAGCAGCCCGGGCCCGCCGGCACGCTGGCCGACACCGGCCCGGGCATGTTCTTCGCACCGGACCAGATGCGCAAGCGCGTCGGCGACTGGGGGCGCGAGGGGCTGGACCGGCGCTTCGCCGACGCATGGCAGCGGTTCGCCCCCGTGGTCGAGGGATGGGTCGATGTCGTCCATGGCCACGGCCCGGAGGCCCTGGAGAAGGTCTGGCACGAGGTCCAGTCGGGGCGGACCGCACCGCGCACCGGCCATGTCCTCGCCCTCTGATTCTCACGGCGCACGGCTCGGCGCCGAGTTGTCCTTCGGCCGCCCCCTCGGGCGGCCGGGTCAGGGCCCCGGGAGCCGGGGCCCTGGCCGGTGGGGTCGCCAGGCACTTCCTGACGTTCCGTCAGCTGGGCCGGTCAGCCCGTGTCCGTCAGGGCGTCGCGGTGGGGTCGATGCCCAGCACAACGGTGCCGATCACTCCCTGGCTGGTGTTGCCACCGACCCGGGTGACGGTGAGCAGGGTGGCGGATCCGCCGTTCCGGTAGATCGCGTCCTGGGAGTTGAGCGTGCGGCGCGCGGTGTTGCTCCGGTACGGGTCGAGGGCGGCGACCTGGCTGTTGTAGTTCTCGGGGAAGTACAGCTGCCCCGTGTGGGACACATGCCCGCCGTGGTACTCCCCGTTGGAGACGGTGCCGCCCTGGTGGGTCTTGACGTGGATGTGCAGGGCCCTGCCCACGTACCAGCCGGGGTAGACGGTGGTGAACTCGGCGACACCGCTGGAGTCGGTGAGCTGGATGCCGCGCAGGAAGGTCGTGTCGGGATCCGAGCCGCCCTCCGCGTAGCCGGAGTAGTCCCCGAGGGCGTCGCACTGCCAGATGTCGACGGCCGTGTTCGGCAGCGGTGAGCACGTCCTGGTGTCGATCACCGTGGTCCGCAGGGTGAGCGGCACACCGGCCTTGCCCTCGGTGATGTTCCTGCGGACTGTCTCCAGGTCCAGGTAAAAGGGCCCTTCCGTCTGTTCCGGGGTCAGCACGCAGGCCGCGGACAGCCGGGGGGAGCCGGTCGGGGCCGGCGCCCGGCGGTCGTCCTGCGTCTTCCCGAGCGCGCTGGGGGCCGCCAGTCCCGCGGCGGCCAGTGAGAGCGCGGTTCCGCCGAGTGTGGTGAGGACCGTGCGGCGGGACGCACCGGTGCGGCCGGGTGCCGGCTCGTCAGGAGTGCGGGGGGTATCAGCCATGGCCCGACCGTAGGTTTACGCCGTGGCCATGACAAGAACTCTTTTGGTCACAAACATAGCGGCGCCGCTCGATGAGGGTCGGGGGATCGGGTCTCAGCCGTCGGCGCCGCGATCAGGGAAGTCCGGAAACGTGGCCACCCGGGGACGCGACCGGGCCCATGCACGCAGCTCGGGCCCGATGGGGCCGTAGAGCTCGGCGGAGACCATCTCCGCGCACTCCCCCACACGCGCCAGGAGTTCCGCCGCACGTTCGTTGTGGGCCACGGCCGCTGCCGAGTCGGCGTACTCCTCCAGCACCACATAGCCGCGCACACCGGCCGAAAACCAGCGGTAGTTGAGCGTCCCGGGCTCCTCGCGCGCCTGCTCCCGCAGGGCGAGTGCCACCTCCTCGAAGTCCGCCTGGCGATGGTCACGGACATCGAACCGCGCGCGTACGAAGATGCTCATCCCTCCATCCCAGCAGAACAGTTGGCCCAGCGGCCACCGAAGAATGACCGCGCGGACGCCGCTGCGCCTCTGCTAGCGTCACCAGTATGAAGCGCGCTGCCATGACGACGACGCCGGAGAGTGTCCCGGCGCGCTGACAGATGTCGTAGTCCGAAGCCCCGGGGCGAGTGGCCCCGGGGCTTCGCCATGGGGTCCCCCGGCCACCGGCCGGGGCAGTCACTCGCCCGATGCCTGCGAGGAGACCGCCATGCATGACCACCGGAAGCTCGGCCGTGAGCTGGGCCTGTTCGACACCGACCCGCTGATCGGAGCGGGGCTGCCGTACTGGCTGCCGGACGGCGCGGCCGTGCGGCACACCCTGGAGGAGTACATCCGCGACCAGGAGCGGCGGGCGGGCTACCGGCACGTGTACTCGCCGGTGCTCGGCAAGCGGGAGCTGTACGAGATCTCGGGGCACTGGTCGCACTACAGCGACGACATGTTCCCCCCGATGAACCTCTGCGGAGAGCAGGTCGTTCTGCGACCGAGCCTGTGTCCGCACCACGCGGTGATCTACCGTGCCCGCTCCCACAGCTACCGCGAGCTGCCCCTGCGCATGGCCGAGCTGGGAGGCATGTATCGCTCCGAACTCTCGGGCGTGCTCGGCGGACTGACCCGGGTCCGGGCCGTCCAGCTGAACGACGCGCACATCTTCTGCACCCTGGGGCAGGTCGCCGATGAGGCACAGGCCGCCCTGGAGATGGTCCGCCGGGCGTACGAGGCACTCGGCATCAGCCCGGCCCGCTACCGGCTTTCCCTCCCGGGGCCGAGCGGGAAGTACGTTGCCGCCCCGGAGCTGTGGCGGCGGTCCACCGCACTGCTGACCGGGGTCCTCGACCGGTCCGGCCTGCCCTACGAGGCGGCCGCGGGCGAGGCCGCCTTCTACGGCCCGAAGATCGACGTCCAGGTCACCGACAGCGCCGGCCGGGAGTCCACGCTGTCCACCGTCCAGGTCGACTTCCACCAGCCCGAACAGTTCGACCTGAACTACATCGGTGCGGACGGCGCGAAGCACCGGCCGGTCATGATCCACCGCAGCATCATCGGCAGCGTGGAGCGAGCCGTCGCCCACCTCATCGAACAGCACGGCGGCGCCTTCCCCGCCTGGCTCGCCCCCACCCAGCTGGTGGCCCTCCCCGTCTCCGAGGCCCAGGTGCCGACCGCCGCGGCACTCGCGCAGCGATGCACCGGCCTCGGGCTGCGGGCCGAGGTCGCCGGGCCGGAACACGGCAGCCTGGGCGCCCGCATCAGGGAGGCCCGCCTCGTGCCCTACCAATTGGTCATCGGTGCCGAGGAAGCCGCCGACGACCATGTCGCCCTGCGTCTGCGTGACGGACGCCGCCTCGCCCCGCAGCCCGCCGGCGACGTCCTCGCCCGTATCGGCGCTCTCATCGACGCCCACAGCACCGGCCTGTGGGACCGCACGGCCCGCTCGTAGGTACCGGCACGAGCACATGACGCGCTCACTCCGGCGGGTCGGCGGCGAGAGACTTCTCCAGCACGCCGAGCAGGGCTTCGGGGCGGTCCAGGGGGATGATGTGGCCGCAGTCCTCGATCATGTGCCAGACAAGGTCGTCGGAGACGGGCCGCAACTGCCGTTCGAGTGCGGCCCCCACGGGGGTGGGCGCCCACCGCCATCGTGGGGGCCGTGAGCCTGCCGGAGCCGACAGCCTCCTGGATGTGCCGTGCACCGACGGGCAGGGCCCGGTAGTACGCGAAGGTGCAGCGCAGGGCTTCGCTTCCGGTGTAGGCCCGGACGGCATTCATAGGCAGGGACGTATCAATGATGTCGCCATTCGTATCGTGAGGCGGTTCCGGACAGTCGGCAGGCGCTGAAAGACTCCTCACCGGCGATCTCGGGGAGCGCCCCGAGCGCCGTTTGTCATGTATCCGACATATCACGGGGTGCAGTGCGCTTGATATCGACATGGAGCAAACGGTTCGCAGCGGGAGCAGCGGCGTTGCTGATACCGCTGACCACCACCGCACCGGCCTCGGCCGACCAGCCGACGCCCCGGCCATCTGCCGCGCCGGCCCAGGCCCTGGCCGCGCCGGAGCGGGGCCCGGTACCGGCAGCGCCGGATCCGGGCTTCGTCACGCAGTGCGAGAACGACGCGGAGGCCCGCACCAAAGAGGGCCGGGTCTTCAACCGCGGCGTGTGGTGTCAGAACATCGGGCGCGTCATGCGAACGAGTCGCGGCACCGTCACGGTCCACTTCACCGCGCTCGCCTACGCGGACGCCACCGACCGCCGGGTGCGGGTGTTCTTCCGCGTCAACGACTACGAAACCACCGGCTTGTACACCGGACTCACCAACCTCAAGATGAGGGTCATCTGCGAGTTCGACTGCACCACCACCGGTGATGACGACAGCGCCAAGGACAACTGGCTGGCGACGTGGCGCGGAGCCGAATGGGTGTCCTGGGACCTCACATCACCCGACATGGGCGAGGGCGACGATCATGTGCTCCGGCACAAGTGGAACTTCCTCGCCAATATCGGCAGGAACAATCTCAAACCGGGTGTCGATTTCGCCATGCTCCAGCACCGCGTCCGCTGTGACTCGGCCGCCTATTTCAGGTCGGCCAGGGCATGCGTCAACGACGATGTCATCCCTTTCCTCACCTACAAGCGCAGCGAACTTCCCGAGCTGACCGAGCACATCTCCCGGGCGCAGAACGCCCCGTCCGAGACCTTCCCCAACCGGGGGACGCCGAAGAAGATCCCGGGCAAGTACACCGGCAGGTGGGGAGACCCCGGGCTTCACCGGGTCCCCTACCAGGGCGAAGTGTGGAAGGCGAACAAGTTGGAGCTCGAGAGGATCAAGCACGGCCGAGCCCCGTACGGCAAGCCGAACGATCTGCGGCCCAAGCCCACCGACAAGTCCTACGACCTGGACGAGTACCCCATGGCCAGCACGCAGGAAGGCCTTGCCGACAAGGCAGGCGGCGAGCAGCTGACCGGGAACTCCTCCGTGGACTGGGTCGACTCCGGGCAGAACCAGGCGGGCGGGAGACTGCTGAAGGACTTCTACGCCCGCGACCGTATCCTCTACGGCCAGCACGACGAGTTCTACGTCCACATCGCCCCATGACCCGATCGCCGCGCGGTGCAACCGAGGCTCAACTGTGGGCCGAGGACGCTCAGATCGTGGTGGAAGACGTACACGTCGGCGGCTCGGCCTCTTCGGTCCGGGCCGCCGGTGGCGTTTCCTGGCTGCTCGCGTCCGACAACATTCTCATCCTCGAAAGCGGCGCCGGGGACATCCTCCACGAGCCTGCTGTCCGCGTCGAAGCGTGGGAGGACGCTCCGCCCGAGCCCACAGGGCAGTGGGACGACAGAGCCGAAACACAGCTGTGCCTGGGGAGCGGAGAGGTAGGCATCTTCGGCCTCACCGGAGGTGAACCGGAAAGCACGCCTCTCCCCGTGGGACGGCCCGGAACATACCGGGTGCGGGCACACCGGACAGGCGGCCGGCACGTGGCCGGACTCGCCGAAGCCGACCCTGGAGCCGGCCCCGAAGCCATCCCCCGAGGCGTAGAACGCTTCCTGGTACAGCTGTGGCCCGTCCACACAGCCGTGCCGTCAGGGTGAGCGGGACAGTGCGACGGTCCGTGGGCGACGGGCGGTCAGGGCACGGCTCTGCCTGGCGGCGCTGAGGCGGACAGCCGCAGCATCGGAAGGTCGTCCGGTGTCGGGCGGCGGGTCGACCGCGGCAAGCCGATTCCGCCGAAGCGGGACGTTGTCCCGGCGGAAGCGCCGGGGGTCGGAGGGATGGAAAAGGCCGGCCCGTGCGGGGTGGTGGGGGTGCCGGAGAGCGCCGCCGCGGGCCACGATGGGTGCGCCCCCTGTGCCGGGGCGGGCGTTCAGCCGCCCGCGCGAATCTTCGCGCGGTAGTAACTCTCGGCGGCATCGGCGAACTTCGCGATGAAATAGCTGTTGAGCCCGGCACCCGCGAGAGCACCGAGCAGCGGTACCGCGCCCGTGGCGGCCTTCGAGCCGAGCAGCGCGGAGAACTTCACGGCGACCTTCTGTGCGATCTTCTGCAGGAAGGGCTTGCTCAGCTTCGCGGCCAGCTTCCCGCTCTTCTTTCCCGCGATCTTCGCGCCGACCGCGGATGCCCCCGCACCGGCCCCGGCAGCGAGCGCCTTGGCCATGACAGCGGTGCCATACGTCGGATAGGCGGCGTTGAGGACGATCCAGCCCGCCGCGGCTCCCGCGGCGGCCGAGCCCACGCTCAGTGCGTCGGGTTCCAGTGCGCCCGACCACAGCCCGAGGATGACGGCCAGGTCGTCCTTGCCGTCGACCGTGGCGCCCAGTTTGAATCCGATGCCCCAGGCGCAGATGGACATCTTGTGCAACAGGAATCCCACATCCGCCGTGAGAGCGAGGAGATGCGCGCCGGGTACTGCCATCGCCGCGGCGCCGGCGGCGGCGACCTGCGCGGTCTGCGAGGCGCGCCAACCGGCCAGGGTGGAGTACTCGGACACTCCTCTCCGTGCCATGGAGGTGTCCGCCCCGAGTTTGTCGAAGGCGTCCACCACGACATGCGCACCGATGGCCGATCCCATGAGCCCCCCTGATGTCCGCGGAACGAACGGAGAAGGAGCCCCCGTTCGGGTCTGTGCCTTGCCCCGGGGCGGACACCTTCATGTCGCGTCGTGGCGAAGAGCAGCCCGTTCTCATGCCCCCGTGCCATCGTCCGTCGACCTGCGGGACCGGTGGGCCTCAGCCATACGTGCGGTGGCGGCCTCGGCCGGGCGGCGCTCCCGCTCCGGGCCATCGGGCCTTTCACCCGCGCCGACGTCCCACCGGACCGGACGCGGACAACGGCCCGCTGTCGTCCTCGGAGCCCGGCGGCTGCTGATGTATGCGGCCCTGGCTCCAACCTGGGGGAATCCCATCAGCTGAGGGGAACGCCGCTTCCCGTTCTCACTAGCCTGACGGCCGTGCAGGGGGATTCCGGGGCGGGCCCCGTGGTGCACCGGTGGAACGGTGGGGCATCCGCGGGCCGTGGTCCGTACGGCGTCAGGGGCCGGAACGGATGTCAGCCGGTCAGCCAACGGGCCGGGGGATCACACACGGGGTTGCTACGCCGCCGCGCGGCCCTGCTCCCCCGCCGCACGACACGGCGGGACGTCGAACGGCAGTAGGGGGACCACAGCGGTATGACCTCCGTACCCAGCGCAGAGGAACGTGTCGACGCACTGCTCGAAAGCCGCCGCAAGCTGCTCGGGGTCATCGACGCCGAACGGCACCGGTGGCGGGCGACGAGCGCCGGTATCGAGGAGTTGGGCGACAAGCTCGCCCGGCTGCGCGACCACCCGGACGCGTCCGAGCAGCTGAAGGCGGTGCTGACGGGAGCCGGTCTGCGCGCCCTGCAGGCGCGGATCAGCGAGCTCCTCGACCTCCAGGGGCATGCGGCCGCCCGGTTCTCCCGTACGACCGTCAATCTCGGGGTGAGCGGGCAGGCCAGGGTGGGCAAGAGCACCTTGCTCCAGTCGCTGTCCGGTCTGACCGCCGACCAGATCCCCTCCGGATCGGGGATCCCGGTCACCGCCGTCCGCAGCCGCATCTACCACTCTCCCGGCCCCGCCCGCGCCACGGTACGGCTGCACACGGTGGGCAGTTTCCTCGACGAGTCCGTCCGCCCCTACCACGCCCAGCTCGGCCTCACGTCGGCGCCGGCGACGCTCGAGGAGTTCGCCTCCTGGCGCTATCCGGAGGAGGTGGAGGACAGCCGTATGCCTCTGCTGCAACGGGTGAAGGCAGCACAGCAGGGGCTGTGGTCCTTCCGGCAGGACCTGGTGGGCGGCGAGCGCGAGGTCGCGCTCGACCAACTGCGCGCCTATGTCGCCTACCCCACCCAGGCCGACGTGGACTCCGGCCGCCCGGCCCGCCGTTACCTGGCCGTGCGTGAGGCCAGGATCGAGTGCCCGTTCCCGCACGCCGGTGTCGGCCGGCTCGGCATCGCCGACCTCCCGGGGCTGGGCGAGATCGCCGCGGAGGCCGAGCGGCAGCACGTCGCCGGACTCCGGCATGATGTCGACGCGGTGCTGCTGGTCAAACGCCCGCTCGAGGGCATGGCCTACTTCGGTGCCGCGGACGCCCGGGCCCTGGCGCTGCTCGACGAGGCCCGGGGACTGGTCCGCCGCACGGGGGACTTCGTGTTCATCGTCGTCAACCGGGGCAAGGGCGAGCCGGAGAGTCTGGCCGCCGCGCTGCACGGTCATCTGACCAGTGAGGTCAACGCCGGTATGCCCGGCCGTCACTTCACCGTCCTGGAGGCGGACGCGGCGGACCCCGCCTCGGTGGGCGAACACCTGCTGGCGCCCCTGCTCGCGGCCCTCGCCGAGCGCCTCCCGGTGATGGACGGCGACATCATCGCCGGTCTCACCGAACGCGCCGAGGCCGTCGAGCGGTCCGTCCTCGCCGAGATCGCCACCCTCGAGGCGGCGCTCGCGGCTCTGCGGGGCCACACCGCGGCGCCGGCAGAGGACCTGGAAGCGCGGACGAAGGCGCTGCGCGAGGACATCGCCGCCGACTTGGCGGAGATCGTGGCGGGACTGCGGTCGGAGGCGGCCGCGGAACACGAGGACACGGACTTCGTGGCCGCCGTACAGACCGCGTACGAGGAGCTGCGCGGCTGGATCGCCCGGGGGCTGGGCACGGCGTACGGGAACGGGGCGCCGGAAGCGGCTCCTGACGCCGGTTCGCTGCGCGAGCAGTGGTGCGCCGAGCAGCTCAAAGCCATGCGTGTCCATCGCAACGCTGCCCCGGTGGCCTCCGCGGAGCTCAATCGGATCCGCGTGGAGATCGGCCGGCGGTTCTCCTCCGTCGACGCGTATTTCGAGCAGCGCGTCCGCCAGTTGCACCACGGCGTCGCCCAGGCGCTCTCCCGGCACACCGGTCTGTTGGTGAGCGACGACGGCGCTTCGGACGGGCCGGCGCCACCAGTCGACGGCAACGCCTGGCTGACGCGGCTGCGCGGCCTCCTCGACGCCGGCTTCGAACCGTGCCCGGCGCTCTCCGCCGCCATCGGCGAACTGCTGTCCGTCCGCCTGGACTACCGCACCCAGCTGCACCCGAGGATCCGCGCCGAGCTCAACGGGCTGAACCTGGAGGTCCGTGACCCGGCCACCGGGCAGATGCGGTCACAGATCGCGGTGGAGGTCAGCCCCGGCGGTGTGGAGGAGTTGTACGACTTCATCGCGCTGCGTGCCGAGCAGGCGGCCTACCGGACCTGTACGGCGCTGCTGCGGGACTCCGTCGTACCGGCGCTGGTGCTCTACGCGGCGGTGGAGCAGTTCGAGGACACGCTCATCCGGTCGGGGGCGGCGGAGCGGGAGTACCGGCGGCTGGCCCGGACGTACCGCAATGAACTGTGGCCGGGCCGTTACCAGGGGCTGGGCAGCGAACACGCCCGGTTCGCGGCGGTGACCCGCGCCTGCCGGGATGTGGAACGGGCAGTACGGGGAACGGCCCCGGGGCACGAGATGGGGGAGACCGGATGACAAGCATGACCGCCGACACCGGGAACACTCCGGTGTTCAAGATCGGCATGTTGGGGCCGAGCCGCGTGGGCAAGACATCACTGGTCGTCTCGATGCTCACGGACGGCGAACGGCTGCTGGGGGGAACCCCGGTGGTGCTGAGGGCGGCCGACGCGGCCACCAGACAACGGCTGCGTTTGCGGCGTCAGGAGCTGGACGGAGGGCTGCTCGCCCGGAAGTTCGACGCCACGACGATGCCGGGCACTCAGGAAGCGGTGTACTTCCAGCTCGGCATGCGGGCCGGGCGAGCGGAGGACGGCATCAGGTTCTCCCTGCTCGACTTCCCCGGCGGCTGGATACGGGAGCCGGAGGAACTGACCGAACAGGAAGCCAAGAACTGGCAGGAGTGCTCCAACTTCCTCACCGAGTGCAATGTGCTGATCATCCCGATCGACGCCACGGTGCTCATGGAAGCGGAGCGGGACCGCCAGTGGCAGTCCGTACCCGCCGTCCTGGAGACCCTGTCGGTGCTGGACATCGTGGAACTCTGGGCCACTCAGCGCAGAGAGCTCACCGACGAGCCGGCTCTGGTCGTCCTCGCCCCGGTGAAGTGCGAGGCTTACTTCGCCGACAACGGCGGTTTCCGGGACGATTCGCAGCTTCTCCGGGAGCGTGTGCTCCGGGTCTACGACCGGGTCATCGAACTCGTACGGCTGAACGCCTCGCACGCCCAGATCCGCTACTGCCCGGTGGACACGCTCGGCTGTGTGGAGCTCGTCAGGGTGCAGTGGAAGCCGGATCCCGACGAACCGCATGTCCTGCGCCCGGAGGGGACGTTCGCCGTACGCGGCGAGGGAAGGATCTCCATCCTCGGCGCGGAGGACATCCTCATCGCGGTGTGTTCCCTGCTGGCCGACGCGCGCCGCAAGGTGGTCAGCGAGACGGCGACCGGCCACGCGGACGCGGCGCAGCGAGCCGCCGAGGAAGGCAAGGAACTCAAGCGGGGGTTCTTCCGGCACATCCGCAACTGGGCCAACGGCAGCATCAACGCCAATCGCCTGGAGGAACAGGGCGAGTGGGAACAGGCGGCACATCTGCGCGAGCAGGCGGAGCAGCTGCACGAGACCGTGGAGCTGCTGGCCAAGCGCTCCCCGAGCGGACGGAGCAGGATTCTGTGAACGCGCGGGACGGCGGCGGATCTCCGGCCGCCGGAGGCGGGAAGCGGCATGGGAAGGAAACGGCAGTGCGCGGATATGTGATGTCCAGGGGCCGTCCGCGGAAGGCGGACTACCGCTTCCTGGGAGCGGTCCCCGACCCGATGTGGTGGCTGGATTACCGTGACCACACCGACCCCAACTACCCGAGTCTGCTGATGCGGGCCTCCGGCGGGAAGTGGCAGACCTATCTCAGCGGTATCCCCTCCCAGCGGCGGGACGAGGTGGGCACGCCCATCCGGTTCTCGCTGGCGCTGGAGGGGAAATGCGGGGGAAACGCTCCGGGGGCGCCCGACGACGATGTGACCGACCGGGTCGTCGGATTGGTCCAGCGGTGGCTGGAGCAGTACACCGACGGAGCCGGACTCACCGAGCTCGGCCGGCTGCTCGACGAACAGTTCCCCTCCGACGACGAGGTCGTCGAGCTGCGGCTGCGCCGTGACCGGGAAGCCGGCGACCGGGTCCAGGACCGGGTGACCGCCCTGCTGCGGTCGGTGGAGCCACGGCCGGACGGCGCCAAGGCACTGGAGCCCGACGGCCGGAAGTCATGGTTCGACAGCCCGCGAAGGGCCGAGGCGGTCACCGCCTTCACCGCCCATGTACGTGCGCTGCTGCTCGGGTCGGACGGCCGTGCTCTGGTGCTGAACCTGGTCCAGGGCGCGGAGGAGGCTCCCTCCGTGGAGCCGGGGGAGGCTCTCGCGGTCCTGGCCCCCGAGGCCCCGCGGCGCGGACTCCCGGTCCCGCTCGGCGAGGTGGCCCGTCGGCGGCCGCCGGGAAAACGGGCGGGCCGGACGTCGCGCATCAGCGTCGGCCGGCCGCGGCGCCGGACGGTCCTGCTGTTCGCGCTTCCGGCCGGAGTGGTGCTGGCCGGGCTTGTGATCTGGTACCTGACACATCGTCACACCAGCACTCCGTAGAGGGCCGGGGGAACGGATACGGGGGCGAGATCGTCCTCGAGCGGCACGACGGGATCCGGATATCCCTCACTGCCGCGTGGCGGACATCGGGCGGTCCGGACGAACCGGCCGGCGCGCTGCGACCGGCAGCGGACGGGAGTCAGGACCTCGTCGGCTGGGTGCTGGAACACGCGCAGGATGCGGCGCAGGACCTGGCACGGTCGCTCCTCAAGGTGGCTGCCGCCCTTTTCTCCCAGGACTCCGAAGGAGGATGGTTCGGCCCCATTCCCGGTCACCGCATCGTCAAAGCCGAGTGGAAACCGGCCGACGCCGGTCACGAACAGCTGACGGTCGCGTCCGTGACACACCTGGAGGGCGGCCGCGTCCGGATCGTCGCCGAGCGAAAGAACCTGATGGGCTTCTTTGTGATCGACGTGGCGGAAGACGCCCTGTCGGCGCAGGAGGGGCACGCACCCGGTGACGACCGGGGCGGGGACCGCTCCCCCTGAGCCAAGGGGTCGCAAGGGAAGCCGTCACCGGGACAGCGGCCATCGGGGAAGCGGACACGCGGGCGGCGGGCCGGGTCAAGTGTGCGGGGAGGGAAGAGCCATGGCGGCATGGGTCGCGAGGGACGGCGTGGAGCGGCTCATCGGCCTGCTCATGATCGAGCGGCGGGGATACGACCCCGTGGCAGCGGGCTCGTACGAGCGCGGCGCCCGGGACCCCGCCGACGCGGAGGACGAACTGCCGCACACCTGGCTCGCGACGGCGGCGGCCCTCGCGGCGGGCGAGCCCAAACGGGCCCTCCGCATTCTGGACGGGGCACCGGTACCGACCGGCCCGACACCGCGGTCCCCGGACGCGTGCGCGACACTGGCCAGGGCGCTGCGGGCCGCCGCTGTCGCCATGGAGCACCACTGGCGCCCCGGCTCCACCGCCGCGCATCTGCCCCCGCGTGCCGCACTGGACGTGGCCGCGGCCGGTGCCGGGCTGGGCACCGCCGTCGCAGCGATCCGGGATCCCGGACTGCGGCTGTGCGCCCACCTCGCCGGCCGGGTCCTGCCTGAATTCCTCTCCGCGCGCACGACCCTCGGCCACGCCGCGAGCGCCGGCGCGGCGCTGTCGGCCGCGGCCCGGTACGGAGCGAGCGGCGCCTGGGCCGAGCAGGATCTCGGTGAAGGCGTCCAACTGCCGCTGGAGTGGTTCGACGTGCTGTACGACGACACCGCCGCGGCCGGCCGCGACACGCCCACGGCGTACCACCTTCTTCTCGCGGCGGACCTGCGCGCCCGCGCCGGGGACCACAGCCGGGCGGATGCCCTGCTGCGGGAGGCGCCGCTCGCCGCACCCGACGACCGTGCCACCCAAGGCTTCTCGGCCCTGCTCGCCGGAGACCGGGAGCTCGGCGTCCCGGGCGCGGCGGAGCAGGCGGCCACGGTACGCGGCGGGCCGCAGGATCCCGCGGCGGCGGCCGCGCACTACGAGCGGGCCGAGGCGGCGTACCGAGCGGCGGGCGCGCGACGGGGGCAGGCCGCGGCCCTGCTGCGGCTCGCGCACACGGCCCGGTTGGAAGGCCGCCCGGAGGACTGCCGCACCGCCCTCGAAAGCGCTCTCCGCCTGGCCTTCGCGTCGGTTGACGGGGCGTGTGCCGCGCTGGTGCGGGTCCACCGCGGGCTCGACCTGATCGAGGCCGGAGCGGAGACGGAGCCTCAGGACGCCGAGGCCGTACGGAGGTGGGGCTCCACCGTCGGAAGCGGCTCATGGCTGCGGGGGCTGGCGGACATCGTCATGGACCGGGCGGCCTCCTGGGGCGAGCAGGGCGAGATCGTCAAGTGCCGCCGCGCTCTCCTGCTCGCGGACCGGCTGGCGGCGGAGGGCCCGGCCACGTACGGGCAGGATCCGGCGGCGGCCTGGGCGGACATGTACCGCAGGGCGCACCACCGGCAGGCCGCCCTCGTCCTCACCGACCTACGGATGTCCGCGCACGCCGAACGCATCCAGGGGCGGACGGCGGAGGGAGCGGCGCCCGGATCCACGGATGTCCTGGGTGTCATCGAGGCGGCGCAGTTCTTCCACCACCATGCCCTCGGCCTGGTGGACCCGGAACTGGTCGCCGCGTCACGGTCCCGGCTCGAGCGGGCGCGCACCCTCGGATCGCGTCTGCCGACCGGTCCCGGACCCGTCGAGGCGGTCCTCGACATGCTGGCCGCGGACCTGGCCGCACTACCGGTGTGGGAGGCCCTCTACCGCTCCCGGCGCGCCCGGAACGCCGGTCTGGAAGCGGATGCCGACGACGGCGCGGCCCGGGCCCTGGACGAGGCGACACGGCGCGGCGACGGTTTCGGACGCTGTTCCGCCCTCGTGGAGCTGCGCCGCATCGAGGAGGCGAAGGCCGAGGCCCGTGCTCTCGACGAGCGGGGCGCGCCCTCCGACGCCGCGGTGGACAAGGTCGCGGCGCTGCCGGGCGTCGGTTCGGCGGCGGGCACCACTGAGGGGCTGCTGGTGCGGCTCGACGGTGCGACCGCTGCCGAACTGCTCGTGGA
>NZ_JBQQBW010000042.1:0-58126 GCF_052245415.1 Streptomyces sp. 8N706
GGCCCCGTCCCGGCGGTCGGGCCGGGCGCACGCGCGCGTGGCGGCGGGGCCGGCGTCCGGCGGACCGTCGTGCGGACCGTGCCCGCGGTCCTCCTCGTGTCCCTCGCCGCCGTCGGCCCCTGGATCGCGCCGCACGGAGTCGACGAGCCCGTCACCGCGCCGTACGCCCCGCCCGGGACGGACGGGGCGCTGCTCGGCGGTGACCAGCTCGGACGGGATGTATGCAGCAGACTGCTCGCCGGAGGGCGGGAGTTGATCGGTACGTCTCTCGTCGTCGCCCTCATCGTCACCGGTCTCGCGGCCGTACTGGGGACGGCCGGGGCGCTGCGGCCCGCCTTCGGACGGGTCGTCGAGCGGACCGCCGATGTGCTGATGCTGCTGCCCGCCGTCCTGGGCATCCTCCTCATCACCCTGTCCTGGCCGGACGGCGGGCGGCCCGCGGTGATCACGGCCGCGGTGGCCCTGGGAGTCCCGTACGCGGTACGGCTCGTGGCCGGAGCGGCCGCACCCGTCGCCGCCACGGGCTATGTCGAGGCGGCGGTGGCCGGCGGGGAACGTCTGTGGCGCCTCGTGGTGCGTGAAGTGCTCCCCAACCTCCGCTCCACCCTGCTCGTGCTCTTCGGGCTCCGCTTCGTCGCCGCCGTGTACCTCGTCGCCACCGCGGGCTTTCTCCAGGTGGGGCCGCAGCCCCCGGCCGCCGACTGGGCCCTGATGATCCGTGAGAACGGGGCGGGCATCCTGCTCAACCCCTGGGCCGTCGTGGCCCCCGGGATCGCGATCGGACTTCTCGCCATGAGTGTCAACCTTGCAGCCGACGCGCTCGCGCCGCGGACCGGACGGAAGGCGGTGTCGGTGCTGTGACCCACAACAAGGCCCTGTACGGCGGCGGTACGACCCCGGACACGGATCCGGACGCCGGACCGGCCGTACGGGTCGCCGGGCTGACGGTGACCGCTGCCGGCGGCAGTACGCTGCTGGCCGACGGCGCTCTGGAGGCCATGCCCGGCCGTGTCCTCGCCCTCACCGGACCCTCGGGCTCCGGAAAGACCACGCTGCTGCGCGCCGTCACCGGACTGCTGCCCGCCGGGACCTCCCGCACGGCGGGCACGGTGGACGTACTCGGCCTGGACGTCCTGGCCTGCGCCTCGTCGGAGCTGCGGGAGCTGCGCCGGCACCGCGTCGCCTATCTGGGGCAGGACCCCGGTTCGGGCCTCAACCCCCGTATGCGTGTGGGCAGGCTGCTCGCCGAGACCGCCCGGGACGGCTCGCGCGCCGATCTCCTGGCCCTGCTGGACGAGGTACGGCTGCCTGCCGCTCCCGAACTGCTCAAGCGCCGTCCGCGCGAGCTCTCCGGCGGACAGCAGCGGCGGGTCGCACTGGCGCGGGCGATCGCCCGCCGGCCGCGGGTCCTCCTCCTGGACGAGCCGACCGCGGGCCTCGACTCGGCCCTCCGGGACGAGATCGCCGATCTGCTGCGCCATCTGGCCGCCGAACACCGGCTCGCGGTGGTGCTGTCCTGCCACGACCCCGATCTGGTCGGGCGGCTGGCCGACGAGGTGGTGGAGCTGGCCCCGGCGGGCAGCCCGGCACGGAGGCCGGACCTCGCGCTACCGGTGCCCGTGCCGTCCGCGGACGGCGGCCGGGACAGGGGCCGTACCGGACTGGAGGAGACGGGGCGCGCCGATGCCGGAGCCCCGGTCCCGGAGGGGCTGTCGGCGCGCGGGCTGACCGCTCACCTCGGCCGGCGCGGGACCCAGGTGCTGTACGGCGTGGACCTCGACGTGCCGCACGGTGCCTCCGTGGGCGTGGTCGGCGCCTCGGGGGCGGGGAAGACGACCCTGCTGCGCACCGTGGTCGGACTGCAACGGCGGTCCGGGGGCTCCGTGCTGATGGACGGCGTCCCGCTGCCCCCCGGCATACGCGCCCGCAGCCGGGAGCAGCGCCGCCGCGTCCAGCTCGTACCGCAGGACCCGATGGGCGCGCTCAACCCCGCGGTGAAGGTCTCCGACGCCCTCGCCCGCCCGTTGCGCCTGCACCGCCGCTGCGGGCGGGAGGCCGTGCCCGGCCGGGTCGCCGAGCTGCTGGACCGGGTCGGACTGGAGGCCGGGCACGCCGACCGCTACCCGCATGAGCTCTCCGGCGGACAGCGTCAGCGTGTCTCCATCGCCCGCGCGCTGGCCGCCGACCCGAACGTCCTGGTCTGCGACGAGGTGACCTCAGCGCTCGACCGGGAGACGGCGGACGCGGTGATGGACCTCCTGATGGGGCTGCGCGCGGCACAGGGGCTGGCGCTGCTGCTGGTGAGCCACGATCTACGGCTGGTGGCGGAGCGCACCGGGACCGTGCTGGTGATGCACGACGGGCATGTGATCGAGAGCGGCCCGACGGCGGAGGTGCTGGCGGACGCGCCGGGGCGCGGCGAGCGGCGGAGTACGGAAACGGCGCGTGAGGAGCCTGGGCGTACTGATTCCGCGCGTACTGATTCCGCGCGTACTGAATCCGTGCGTACCGGCTCCGTGCGCACCGAGTCCGCAGGTACCGACTCCCTGCGCACCGACTCCGTGCGGACGGAGAAGGACTGACACCGGAGGGCGGCCACGGCCGCTGTCCGACGGGCTCTCTAACCTGGGCGGAGTGGGCAGGCGGAAGCAGGGCGACCAGGGGCCGGACCAAGTGGTCCAGGGCGCGCTCGGGCGCGCGTTGTACGCGGCGGACGACGAGGCCGAGGACGCGCTGGACACCGGGGCCTCGCTCCTCGCCGCGGACGCCGGGCAGTGGCCCGCGGTCGGCCGGGCGCTGCTGCGGCGCGCGGAAGGGCTCGTACGGCAGACGTGGGAGCGGGGCTGGCAGCCGGCCGACGTGGTCCGTACGGTCCGGCGTTCCGCCCCGGAGGATCCGCGGCGCGTGCGACTGGTCATCGACCTGATCGCCGCCGAGGCCCGGCGGTATGGGCCCGGAACGCTGGACGCACGCCGGCTCGCGCAGCTGCGGGAGCTGGGCGCCGACGTGTGGTGGGGCAGCGACGACCGTTTCCTGGAGGAGTTGGGCGGCCGGGAGTCGCTGGACCGGTTCACGCTGGCGGGCTCGCTGCTGGAGCTGCTCCGGCTGCTCTTCCGGCTGCCGAAAATCGAACCCGTGGGCCCGGTTCCCGGTGAGGCCGCCCGGCCCGTACCGGCTTCCGCCTCCCCCGACGAGCCGCGCATGCTGAACCGGATCCGCGGCCTGCTCGCCAAGGCCGAGGCGACCGACTACCCGGAGGAGGCGGAGGCGCTCACCGGAAAGGCCCAGCAGCTGATGGCCCGCCACAGCATCGACGAGGCTCTCCTCGCGGCGGGCGTCGCCCCGGGCCACGCGGAGCTCCCCTCGGCCTGCCGGATCGGCGTCGACCCTCCGTACGAGGCAACGAAGGCGCTGCTGCTGGACGCCGTCGCGGAGGCCAACCGCTGCCGTGCCGTGTGGAGCGGGGAGTTGGGCTTCTCGACGGTCGTCGGCTTCGAGGCGGACCTGGAGGCCGTCGAGCTGCTCCACACCTCGCTGCTGGTGCAGGCGACAGCGGCGATGAACCGGGCCGAGGCGCGCCAGCGGTCCGCAGGCCGCAAGCGGACGAAGACCTTCCGGCAGTCGTTCCTGATCGCCTACGCGAGCCGGATACGGCAGCGGCTCACCGCGGCGACCGAGCAGGTGGTCAGCGAGTCGACGAGCGAGTTCGGCGACCGGATGCTCCCGGCGCTCGCGGCCCGGGACGTCGCGGTCGCGGACACCACGGAACGCATGTTCCCGGCCACCACCCGCCATGCGATCCGCGGCGCACGCGACGCGCAAGGCCGGCAGGAGGGCACGTCCGCGGCCGACCGCGCCACCCTGCGCGACCACCGCGGCTGACCCCCGCCGCCCCCGGGACGGCGGCGGCCCTGCGACGCACCCTCGGCGCCGGGCCTGCTGAAGGTCTCGCCAACGGCCCGCAGCCGGCCGCCCCACCCCAAGCTGCTCACCCTGCTCGGGGCGCGCTCGCCATGGTGGCGTACGCTCTCTGTCCGGCCTGGGAGACCCCACAGCTGCGCGACCGGCCGGCGGACTGGCTCGCGGCGACCGGGCGGTACGCCGCCGCGGTGGTCGGCGCCTACGCGGACCCGGCGGGCCGACGGTGGGCGGACGTCCGCAAGGTACTCCTCGCCGGCCTGGACGCGCGGGCCGCCTGGGACGACGCCCTGGAGCGGGCCGAGCTGGAGCCGGTCCGGCCCCGTGGACTGGCCCGTACGGCGGCGGACGACGCCGAGAAGGCGCTGACCTCTCCGGGACGGGCGGCGATGCTACGCGGACACCTCCCCGCTGGACAGAGAGGCCACCCCGCCGGACAGAAAGGACACGGACAAGCACAAGGACCGGGACAGGGACGGCGGCTGACCGGCCGCCGGGCTCAGCGGCGGGCGCGCGAGGCGTTCGGCGGCCGGACGAACTGCAGGGCGAGGGTGGCCGGCGGCTCCGCTTCGCCCGGTCCGCCCGCGGCGGCCCAGGCCAGTATGTCGTCGGTGCAGTGGTCGTCCGCGGCCCAGCCGACCCACGTGGCCCGTCCGCCCTTGCGACGCCCTGCGCCGGACGGCTGCACCACGACGACGTTCGCGTACTCGCACGGCCCCAGGCAGTCGGTGGTGCGTACCGCAAGCCGCCCGCCCGAACCGGCGGCCGCCGCCTCCAACCGGTCCAACTGCCCCTGGTGGTCGACTCCGGGGTGCTTGCGCGGATCACCGCAGCAGCACCCCCGGCAGACGACAAGGGTGCACGGCCGGGCGGCGTAGGCCCTGAAGGGAACTCCGGTGCGCGTCACGGTGATCGATCGTACGACCCGGCCCCTCCGGCCCTGCGCAGCGGTCCTCGGCTCCGGCGACGCTGCGGCATCTCCGCTCCGGACCGCGCCCCCCGCTCCTGAACGCACAGGCCCGCAGGCCGGCTCGTACGGGCCTGCGGGCTTGCGGTGCGCTTCCGTGATTCCGTGACGACTCAGGGAGCCGAGTTCCTCGGATCGGTCGGCACGTCGGCCGGGAAGCGTGCCACCGGCCGCCTCGGTGTACGACTCGGCGCCCGCCATTCGACCTTCTGGGGCTCCCCGTCGGAGGGCGGCGGCGAAGCCACCAGTGCTACCAGCTGGACTTGCGTACGCCCGGCAGGTATCCGGCGTGCGCCTGCTCACGGAAGCGGACCCGGGAGAGGCCGAAGGTGCGCAGATGGCCACGGGGACGCCCGTCGACGGAGTCGCGGTTGCGCACACGTGTGGCGCTTGCGTCACGGGGCTGACGGCGCAACTCCCGCTGCGCTGCACGGCGTTCATCGTCCGGCGTTCCCGGTGCGCTGATGACGGCCTTCAGCAGGGCCCGCCGTGCCGCGTACCGGGCGACGACCGCCCGCCGCTTGTCGTTCTTCGCGATCTTGCTCTTCTTCGCCATCAGATCCGCTCTCCCCGGGCCCGGATGCGGGCCACGGCTTTCTCGATGCCCAGCGCGTCCACCGTCTTGATGCCCTTGGCGCTCAGGGTGAGCCGGACGTGGCGGCCCTCGCTGGGCAGCCAGTAGCGCTTGCGCTGGATGTTCGGGTCGAAGCGCCGCTTGGTGCGGCGGTGCGAGTGGGACACGTGGTTGCCGAAGCCCGGCTTGCGGCCGGTCAGCTGGCAGTGGGCCGACAAGGCTCACCCCTCCTAATGAAAATGGAAACCATTTCTGTATAGTAACCCCCATGGCCCGCAACGAACTACGCCCGGTGATCAAGCTCCGGTCCACGGCCGGAACCGGCTACACCTACGTGACCCGCAAGAACCGCCGTAACGACCCCGACCGGCTCCAGCTGCGCAAGTACGACCCGGTCGTCGGCCGCCACGTGACGTTCCGCGAAGAGCGCTGAGGAGGAAGCACATGAAGCCCGGAATCCACCCCCCGTACCACCACGTCGTCTTCCGTGACGCAGCGGCGGACTTCGCCTTCCTCACCCGGTCCACCGCGACGAGCGAGAAGACGGTGGAGTGGGAGGACGGCAACACCTATCCCGTCATCGACGTCGAGATCTCCTCGGCGAGCCACCCCTTCTACACGGGCAAGGTCCGCGTGCTGGACACCGCCGGACGGGTCGAGCGTTTCGAGCGCCGCTACGGGAACCGTGAGGTCCGCTGATGGAGGCCCCTGACGAACCGGGCCGGCTCCCGGTGGTGCTGGTGGGCGGACTGCACGCCGACGCCCGCCGGACCGCGGTCGAGCAGCTGCTGCGCACGGTGCCCGGCAGTGTGGCGCTCCACCACGATCTGGCGTCGGCCGCCGCGGGTACGGTCCGGCGTACGGTCCGCGACAACGGCGGCGTCCTCGATACGGGCGAGGCTCCGCTGGTCAACGACTGTGCGTGCTGCGCCCTGCGGGAGGATCTCGTACCCGAGCTGGAGCGGCTCTCCGGCAGTGGACTGTGCCGGCTGGCCGTCGTCGAACTGTGGGACTCCGTCGAACCCAAGGCCATGGCCGAGGTGGTGGCCGCGCTCAGCGGTGAGGTCCTGGAGCTCACAGGGGTGATCACCGCGGTGGATCCCGCGCTGCTGGTGCCGTATCTGAGCTGCGGTGACGATCTGACGGACGTGGGACTCGCGGCGGCCGCGAGCGATCAGCGCACGGTCGCGGACACCTGGGCCCGGCAACTGGAGTACCCGACCGTGCTCGCCCTCGCCCCCTCCGCCGGTGACCCGGCCGATGGCTCGGGCGGCGACGGGGAGACCGACCCGGCGGACCTCGCGCTGCTGGCACAGCTCCATCCCACGGCCCGGCAGGTGGCGGTCGGCTCCGGCGAACTGGCGGCGGCCGCTTTCGAGGGCTTCGATGTGGAGGCCGCGGCCGCCCGCCGGCACCCGGCGTGCGCGCTGCTGCCCCAGGAGGCCGACGAACACGGTGTCATCACGGCCGTATGGCACCGCACCCGGCCCTTCCATCCGGAGCGGCTGTACGCGGCGCTGGAGGACCTGACCTGTGCGGCCGCCCGGAGCCGGGGCCGCTTCTGGCTGGCCGACCGGCCGGACACGCTGCTCTCCTGGGACGCGGCGGGCGGGGCCCTGTGCGTGGAGAACGCCGGTCCCTGGCTCGCCTCGCTCCCCGACGCGGCGTGGGAGATGGTGCCGCCGATACGGAGGGCGGCGGCCGCCCTCGACTGGGATTCCGAGCACGGCGACCGCGCCCAGCACCTCGTCTTCACCTCGCCCGGACTCGACCGCGAGGGGCTGTTCGAACTCCTGGAATCCTGCCTGCTCACCGACGTCGAGTACGAGGCCGGGCGCGAGGCGTGGAAGCGGCTGCCGCCCGCCTTCGATGCCCTTCTCGACCCTGTTTCCTGAATACCTTCGAAAGAAAGGCCCGGTTGTTCCATGGCCCGCCGTCCCGACGTCCGCAGGAATGCGAAGCCCCGGCCCAACCCATTGGACGCGGCCGGCGTCACCTATGTCGACTACAAGGACACCGACCTGTTGCGGAAGTTCATCTCCGATCGGGGCAAGATCCGTAGCCGCCGCGTGACTCGCGTCACGGCCCAGCAGCAGCGGCAGATCGCCCGCGCCATCAAGAATGCCCGGGAGATGGCTCTGTTGCCTTATTCCTCGGCGAAGTAGATGCCCGGTGCACGGTGCGGAGTGTGTCCACCACGAGCCGTGCACGTGCATTCGCGCATGCAGTCGCATGTGAACGCCGCTATGATCCGGGGCAGTTGACTTCTGTACTTCCCGGGAGAGTCCTGTGCACCACGCGTACAACGGCATGGCGGCAACGGACCTTCAGGGGGTCGTATGGCGGAAGAGCGGGCGCAGCAACTCCCAGGGTGCGTGTGTGGAGTTCGCCAAGCTGCCGAGCGGTGGCGTGGCCGTCCGCAATTCGCGGTTTCCGGACGGCCCCGCGCTCATCTACACCTCCGCGGAGGTGGAGGCCATGCTGCTCGGGGCCAAGGACGGGGAGTTCGACCACCTCGTGGCCGACTGATTCCCGCGGATTCTCCGGGGGCGGTACGGCGCACTGTGCGACCGTTATACGGCGATGGCGCTCCGGGCTGCCGCGCCCGGCAGCCTGAACAGTGCCCAGACGACCTTGCCCCGCAAGGTCCCGGCGAGCGGGTGCCAGCCCCAGTTGTCGCTGAACGCCTCGACGAGATACAGGCCGCGCCCCGATTCGGCCGAGCCGTCCGGGTCGGTGGGGGAGACGTCGCCGGCGACCGGGCTCTCGTCGCTGGGATCCCGTACGGCGCAGACCAGACGTGAGGTCCAGCGCATCAGATGGAGACGGACCGGTGGCTGCGGTGCCGCGGCCGAGTCCTCGGGAAGCCCGTGGCGCAGGGCGTTGGTCACCAGTTCCGAGACCACGAGCGCCACATCGTCGAACTGCTCGCTCAGATCCCACCGGCACAGGGCGGCCTCGGTGAACTGCCGGGCCCCTTTGACCGATTCGTAGCGCGCCGTCAGTGAACAGGAGACGGAACTCGACACGGATGTGGGGTCGATTGGGAGGGGGCCCTGCCGTAACGGCTCGAGCAAGGTCGATCCTTCGGTCCCCATGCGAGGCACTCCTGGCCCTATAGGAATCGGTCAAGGCGGCGTTCTGGTGCTCGTGCACCATCGTTCCCAATGCGCACGGCAGATGCAAGGGCAGATGCACGTGCACGCGCCCGTCTTGGGGTTCCCCGGGGTGGTTCCGCCGTAATTCTCCCTGCGGCCGGATTCCTAGCCTCTGCGGGCAACTTCTTGTCTCTGTAACCGGACAGGCACGCAACGGAGCCCGGAGATGGCAGACTGCGGCCGACGGTCGGAGCACATCACCAACGGAGAGCGGCAGTCGGGACATGGGCACAGTGCAGCCGGACAGGGGGCACCTCCCAGCGGAGGCCGGGGGAGGAACGGGCGGAGCGGGGGGATCGAGTGGTTCCGTGGTGCGCCGCATCCTGCTCGGATCCCAGCTCAGGCGGCTCCGGGAGTCCCGTGGCGTCACGCGTGAGGCCGCCGGTTACTCGATCCGCGCCTCCGAATCGAAGATCAGCCGCATGGAGTTGGGCCGGGTGAGCTTCAAGGCGCGGGATGTCGAGGACCTCTTGACCCTCTATGGGGTTGTCGACGGAGCCGAGCGGGACGCCCTGCTGAGCCTCGCCCGGGAGGCCAATGTGACCGGGTGGTGGCACAGTTACGGCGATGTGCTGCCGGGATGGTTCCAGACGTACGTCGGCCTCGAAGGCGCCGCCTCCGGCATCCGCAGCTACGAGGTGCAGTTCGTGCACGGGCTGCTGCAGACCGAGGAGTACGTCCACGCGGTCGTCACCCGGGGCCAGCCCGAGGCCCCGCGCGGTGAGGTCGAACGGCGCGTCGCCCTGCGCCTGGAGCGGCAGAAGCTGCTGGTCTCCGAACGCGCACCCGACTTCCACGTCGTACTCGACGAGGCCGCTCTGCACCGCCCCTACGGCGGCAGCAAGGTCATGCGCGGCCAGCTGCGGCACCTCATCGAGATCTCCGAGCGGCCCAATGTGACGCTCCAGGTCATGCCGTTCGACTTCGGCGGCCATGCGGGCGAGAGCGGTGCCTTCACCATGCTCAGCTTCCCCGAGTCCGATCTGCCCGACGTCGTCTATCTGGAGCAGCTCACCAGCGCGCTCTATCTCGACAAACGTGATGAAGTCGCCCAGTACGAGCGGGCGATGGAGCGGCTGCACAAAGACGGTCTCACCCCGGGGCGTAGCCGCGAATTGCTGGCCCGGCTCGCCCAACGCGCCTGATTCATCGCTACTATGACGGCCCGTCACAAGATCTGTTTCTGCGGGCGTTCGACCGGCGCCCCGTCCTCCAGACAGGGATGGCATGTCGTACTTCACAGACCTGGCCCACCAGTACATAGACGGTGAGTGGAAGACCGGCAACGGCTCCTGGGACATCATCGACTTCAATCCGTACGACGGGGAGAAGCTGGCCTCCATCACCGTGGCTACCGTGGAGGAGGTGGACCAGGCGTACAGGGCGGCGGAGCGCGCGCAGCCCGCCTGGGGCGCCACCAACCCGTACACGCGCCGTCTGGTGTTCGAGCGCGCCCTGCGCATCATCCAGGACCGTGAGCAGGAGCTCACCGAGGCGATCATCGCGGAGCTGGGCGGCACCCGGCTGAAGGCGGCGTTCGAGCTCCATCTCGCCCAGGAGTTTCTGCGCGAGGCGATGCAGCTTGCGCTACGTCCCGAGGGCCGCATCCTGCCCTCGCCGGTCGACGGCAAGGAGAACCGCCTCTACCGGCTGCCGGTCGGGGTCGTCGGCGTCATCAGCCCCTTCAACTTCCCCTTCCTGCTGTCGATCAAGTCGGTGGCACCCGCGCTGGCCCTCGGCAACGCCGTGGTCCTCAAGCCGCACCAGAACACACCGGTGGTCGGCGGCGGCCTGGTGGCCAAGGTGTTCGAGGACGCGGGCCTGCCCGCCGGTCTGCTGAACGTCGTGATCACCGATATCGCGGAGATCGGCGACGCACTGATCGAGCACCCGGTGCCCAAGGTCATCTCCTTCACCGGCTCGGACAAGGTGGGCCGACACGTCGCCACCGTGTGCGCCGCGAACTTCAAGCACGCCGTCCTGGAACTGGGCGGCAACAGCGCGCTCATCGTGCTGGACGACGCCGATCTCGACTATGCGGTGGACGCCGCGGTGTTCAGCCGATTCGTGCACCAGGGCCAGGTCTGCATGGCGGCGAACCGCGTACTGGTGGACCGCAGCATCGAGCGGGAGTTCACCGAGAAGTTCGTCGCCAAGGTCAGGACCCTGAAGGTGGGCGACCCGGCGGACCCGGAGACCCATATCGGCCCGCTGATCAACTCATCGCAGGCCGAGGCGGTCTCGTCGCTCGTCGAGCAGACGGTGGAAGCGGGGGCGACCGCGCTGGTGCGCGGCACCACCGAGGGCAACCTGGTGGCGCCGTCGGTGCTCACCGGGCTGGCGGCCGATTCACCCGTCCTCCGTCAGGAGATCTTCGGGCCGGTGGCTCTGGTCGTGCCCTTCGACGGGGAGGACGAGGCGGTACGGATCGCCAACGACACCCCGTACGGCCTGAGCGGCGCGGTGCACACGGGCGATGTCGAGCGCGGTGTCCGTGTGGCTCAGCGCATCGAGACCGGCATGATCCACATCAATGACAGCACCGTCCACGACGAGCCGATCGTGGCGTTCGGCGGCGAGAAGCACTCGGGGCTCGGGCGGCTGAACGGCGAGTCCATGGTCGAGGCGTTCACCAAGCAGAAGTGGATCTCCATCCAGCACGGCCGCAGCGGGTTCCCCTTCTAGATCTCCCGGATGTGCCACCCCTTCCGTGCGCCGCGGCCCCTTGAGGACAGGACCTGACCGCAAGGGGCCGTAGCTTCGTCGGTGTCAGGACGGCGCAGGAATCCCGGAGGCGGACATCATGGTCACTCACGTTCAGGCAGAGGCCCGCGGCGACGAGCGAGGTGCGCTGCTGGCGTTCGCCGAGGCACAGCGCGGAGCCGTCCGCCGGTCCGTACTCGGCCTGACCGAGGAGCAGGCCGCGAGCAGGCCGAGCGCCAGTGAGCTCTCCCTGTCCGGGCTGCTCAAGCATGTCGCGGAGACCGAGCTCGGCTGGCTCCGGATGGCGCAGCAGCTGCCCCCGGCGATCCAGCGGACCCCGGAGACCTGGGCCGACAGCTTCCGCCTGGTGGGGGACGAGACGGTCGCCGGAACGCTCGCCGCCTGGGAGAAGACCGCTCGCGAGACCGAGGAGTTCATCCGCTCGGTGCCGAGCCTGGACGACACCTTCCCGCTCCCGGAAGCCCCCTGGTTCCCTCCGGGCGGCCAGGTGTCGATGCGCTGGCTGGTGCTGCATCTGGTCGAGGAGATCGCGCGGCACGCGGGCCACGCGGACATCATCCGCGAGTCCCTCGATGGGAAGACGGCGTTCGAACTCGTCGCGGAGGCCGGTGTCTAGGTGTATTGCCCACGAGCGTTGTGGACATTGGGTGGGCTTGATCAATAGCGAAGACCTCCGGTGTGGTGGAGGTGTCGAATCTTCAGCACACAACGGAGGTCTTCGTGTCCCACCGTCATGCCCGCCTGACCGTTCTGGGCAGGCGGACCCTGGTCGAGCGCGTCCGTGCGGGGCGTCCGGGCCGGTCCTCGAGGATCGGCCCGCGGGGTCGGATGCAGAGGGCACTCCCCGGCCTTTTGCTGGGGGCCCTCCCAGCGGTGGCTGGAAGGTGCCCCCGGCGCCGCGGGCCCGAGAAGATCGCCCGGACAGGGCGTGCCGTACGCACGTCCGCCCACGGGGAGGCGTCGTGCGCGGCCGGGCGGGAGGTGCCCGGTACGGCCTAGGGTGGCGCCGTACGGCAATGGGCTGATGGGGAGATACGGGCGATGTCAGCGATCCGGCTGCTGGTGCTGGGAGCGGTCCGCCAGCACGGGCGGGCTCATGGCTACCAGGTGCGCAACGACCTGGAGTACTGGGGCGCCCATGAGTGGTCCAACGCCAAGCCCGGCTCGATCTACCACGCCCTGAAGCAGATGGCGAAACAGGGCGTGCTGTTCGCCCATGAGGTGGCGCCGAGTACCGCCGGCGGTCCGCCGCGTACCGAGTACGAACTCACGGAGGCGGGGGAGAAGGAGTACTTCCATCTGCTGCGGGAGGCCCTGTCCCGGCACGACCAGAAGATCGATGTGCTGTCCGCCGGTATCGGCTTCATCGTCGACCTTCCCCGCGAGGAGGCCGTGGAGCTCCTCCGGCAGAGGGTCCGGGGCCTCGAGGAGTGGCGCTCCACGGTCACCGACTACTACACGCCCGACGAGGGGCCCGAATCGATCGGGCACATCGGCGAGCTCATGAACATGTGGCTGCACTCCGCGGACACCGGCGCAGCGTGGACGCGCGGGCTGATCGAGAGGATCGAGGGCGGCGCGTACACCTTCGCGGGGGAGGGGGAGCCGTTCGTGGGTGTTCTCCCGGAGGGTGTGGAGAACCCCTATGCGACCGGGGCTCCCGAGTAATCACGTTCCCCCCTGGCCGGGCGGCAGCTGATTGCGGTGGTCCGGTGATTGCGGTGGTCCGGCCGACGCCGCTGCTCGTGTTGTTCTTCCCGTCGGCGGCCCCCCGGCGTGAGGTAACGGGACCCGCCGGACGCGGTTCCGCCGCATCGCGCACCGCTCGTGGCGCCGCCTGCGGACCGGGTTCGCCCCGTGGTGCCCACCGCACCGGGTTCCGCCGCATCGCGCCGGGCGTGGCGCCGGCGGCGGCTGCATCCGTGACGCGAGAGAGCCGCGGAGACGGCCGCTCGGACGAACTGAGCGCGTGAGAGGGGCCTACCGCTCGGATGGACTGAAGGCGGGAGCAGGGCTGAGCGCGTGAGGGGGGCCTACCGCTCGGATGGACTGAACGCGGGAGCAGGGCTGAACGCGTGAGGGGTGAGAGCGTCCGGGGCGTGTGGGGCTGCTGACGTGGCGCCGTCGCCTTGAGGCCCTGGGCGGAACCTCACGGCTGCCTGCGGTGTAACACAGGTACAGGGCGCCCGAGGAGGGCGCCGCGTACGGGGGAGGGACTAATGATGGAACGCGGTCGCGACGGAATCGGGACGCTGCAGCGGCGCCGTCTGGCGCCGGAGTTCGGGGAGCAGCCCGCGGAGGTCTTCCAGGAACATCTCGGCGAGATCCGGGGTGAAGCCGTTACGGCACACCACCCTCAGGACGGACAGGTCCTCCCGGTGCGGCGGGAAGGTGTAGGCGGGCACCAGCCAGCCGCGTTCCCGCATCCGCCGGGACACGTCGAAGACGTCGTAGGACCGGATGTCCGCGGCCGTGGTGAAGGCGAACACCGGGAGGTCCTCGCCGCGGGTCAGCAACCGGAAGTCGCCGATGGCCTCGATCCGTTCGGCCAGCGACCGGGCGACATCCCGCGCGCTCCGCTGGACGGCTCGGAAGCCGTCCCGGCCGAGCCGCAGAAAGATGTAGTACTGGGCGGCGACCTGGGCGCCCGGGCGGGAGAAGTTGAGCGCGAAGGTGGGCATGTCGCCGCCCAGGTAGTTGACCCGGAAGACGAGTTCTTCCGGAAGGTTGTCGGCCGTCCGCCAGAGCGCCCAGCCCACCCCCGGGTACACCAGCCCGTATTTGTGACCGGAGGTGTTGATCGAGGCGACGCGCGGCAGTCTGAAGTCCCACACCAGATCGGTGTCCAGGAACGGGGCGATCATCGCGCCCGAGGCACCGTCCACATGCACCGGCACATCCAGGCCGGTGTGCTCCTGAAGCGTGTCCAGTGCCGAGCACAACTCCGCCACCGGTTCGTAGGAACCGTCGAAGGTCGAACCGAGGATGGCCACCACCCCGATGGTGTTCTCGTCGCAGAGATCGGCGGCCGCTTGCGGATCGATGTGGAAGCGGTCGCCCTCCATGGGGACTTGGCGCGCCTCGACTTCCCAGAAGTTGCAGAACTTGTCCCAGCACACCTGGACGTTGATGCCCATCACCAGATTGGGTCTGGCTGCCCGGGGGTAGCGGTCGGCGTTCCGCTGGGCCCAGCGGCGTTTGAGGGCCATTCCGGCGAGCATGCACGCCTCGCTCGACCCCGTGGTGGAACAGCCCACGGTGGTGCTCGGGTCGGGGGCGTTCCACAGATCGGCCAGGATCGCCACACACCGGTGCTCCAGCTCGGCGGTGCGCGGGTACTCGTCCTTGTCGACCATGTTCTTGTCTCGGCACTCGGACATCAGCTCGCCGGCCTGCGACTCCATCCATGTGGTGACGAAGGTGGCGAGATTGAGACGGGCGTTGCCGTCGAGCATCAGTTCGTCGTGGACCAGCTGATAGACGGATGCGGAAGGCATCGGGCCGTCCGGCAGCCGGTGGCGGGGAGGTGCGGCGGTCACTCCGCCCACGGGATCGGCCGGTCCGAAGAAGGGGTTGACCGACAGTCCTTTCCGTCCCGCCTGGGCGGTTCCCGGTCCCTTGTGCAGCGACATACGGACGTTGCCCTTTCAGCCTTCGGTGCCGAGCCCGGCCCTTTCGTGACGATACGGGTGAGCAGGGCATATTGCCCGCCTGGGTGGGCTGGTTGCCGTATGGGGCGGCTCCGTCAGCGCAGCGGACCGCCGTCCTCGCGCAGTTGCATCAGCGGATGTCCGCTGACCAGCAGCCACGCGGGGAGTGAGGCCAGGCACAGCACGGGCAGGACAGTGACGTCCGACGCCAGAACGGCTGCCGTGAAGAGGCTCAGCCATCCCTGGCGGGTGAAGGCCATCAGGACGCCGAGCACGGCGCACACCACGGCGAGGATGATATGGACCTGCGGTACGACCGCATGGGCGAACAACCCCCTGGGGCGACCCCCGCGAACACCGCGGGGAAGATCCGTCCGCCGCGGAAGCCGCAGGCGGCAGCGACCACCAGGGCGGCGGCCTTGACCCCCGCCATCAGGGCGAGTCTTCCGGCGGACCATGAACCCGGGTCTGCGGTCAGCTCCTTCACCTGGCCCAGTCCCTTGAACAGGGTCAGGTGTCCGCCCAGTGCACCGAGCAGCCCCAGCAATCCACCGGCCGTGGTCATCGCGACAGGATGCCTCAGCCGCTGGAAGACACGGTGCGCCTGCGGAAACGCGTACACGGCCGCCATGCCCAGCACCGCGCCGGCCGATGCGACGACCAGTGCGCCCAGGATGTCGGTGTATCCGGGCCCCGGAAAGCCGGGGAGGTTCATATCGAAGGCCGGGTCGGCGATGAGCACCGTGGTGAGCCCGCCCGCGCTACCGGCGACCAGGGGAGCGAACAACTGGTCCCACAGCGACACTCTCCCCGGACCGGTGGCCGGTCGGCCGACGAGGCTCTCGGTGAGGATGAGCGCCGCCGCGACAGGCGTACCGAACAGCGCCCCGATCGTGCCCGCGGCTGCCAGCGCGATCCACAGCTCGGCCAGGGAGCCGGGGAACGCCTTGGTGCCGAGCCAGTAGGCGAGCGCGATATTGGCAGCGGTGATCGGGTTCTCCGGCCCCAGGCTCACCCCGCCCGAAAGGGCGAGGGCCGATGCGAGCAGCAGCCCCGGCACCACCCTGGGCGGGACCGGCGGGTCCACCAGCCGGTCGTGGCCGGGTCCTGGCCCGCGTGGCCGGGTACCTTCCACACCACCAGGCCCACGGCCAGGCCGGTGGCGGTCAGGGTGGTGATCATCCAGCCCGCCGACCAGCGGCCGAACCCCAGTGCCTCCGGCAGCGTCTTCCACAGCACGTCCTCAAGTGCCGCGGAGAGTTCGCTCACCCCGAGCAGAAGCAGGGCGGCCGCGACCCCGACCACCAGCGCCGGAAGGAGCAGCGGCAACAGCGATCGTGGGCCGATGGCGGTGCGCTGAGCGGAGGCTTCCGGTACCACGGCCACACCATGTCCGTACAAATAGGAACAAATGCTTGAGAAACTCGGGGGTTGCATCTCACGTGGCGTGAGGTCTCAGGCTATGGAGCGCACGCAGAGAGGAGCGGAGGCGATGAGCTACTCCGTAGGACAGGTCGCAGGTTTCGCCGGTATCACGGTGCGCACCCTGCACCACTACGACGAGATCGGGCTGCTCTCCCCGAGCGCCCGCAGCCGGGCGGGCCATCGGCGTTATGACGACGTCGACCTCGACCGGCTGCAGCAGATCCTGTTCTACCGGGAGCTCGGCTTCCCCCTCGAGGAGGTGGCGGTCCTGCTCGACGACCCGGACGCCGATCCGCGGGAACACCTGCGGCGACAGCACGAGCTGCTGTCCGCCCGGATCGCCAGGCTGCAAAGGATGGCCGTCGCCGTCGAACACGCCATGGAGGCACGGAAGATGGGGATCAACCTCACACCCGAGGAGAAGTTCGAGGTCTTCGGCGACGCCGACCCGGACCGGTATGCGGACGAGGCCGAGCGTCGCTGGGGCGGCTCCGACGCCTACCGGGAGTCGCAGCGCAGGACCGCCTCGTACACCAAGGACGACTGGCTGCGGATCAAAGCGGAGGGCGCCGAGAACAGCAACGCCTTCGTCGCCCTCCTGGAAGCCGGTGCCGCGCCGGACTCCCCGGAGGCGATGGACCTCGCGGAGGAGCACCGCCTGCAGATCAGCCGGAACTACTACGACTGCACCTATGAGATCCACACCTGTCTCGGTGAGATGTACGTCGCGGACGAGCGCTTCACCGAGACCTTCGAGCGGATCAAACCCGGGCTGGCCGGCTATCTGCGCGAGGCGATCCTCGCCAACGCGGTCCGGAACATATGACAACGGGGGCCCCGGCTGCGCGCGCCGGGGCCCGCGCACGACCCCCTCAGGCCATGTGCCCGCCGGGGCCGGCGCATGGCCTCACGGGGTCATGACTGCGGCGCCAGGACGACCGCGGTGCCGTACGCGCACACCTCGGTGCCCACATCCGCGGCCTCGGTCACATCGAAGCGCATCATCAGCACGGCGTTCCCGCCCCTCGCCCGGGCCTGCTCGACCAGCCGTTCCATGGCCTGGTTGCGGGTCTCCACCAGAGTCTTGGTCAGCCCTCTCAGCTCGCCGCCGATCATCGACTTCAGGCCCGCACCGATCTGACTGCCGAGGTGTCGGGACCGCACCGTGAGGCCGAAGACCTCGCCGATCACCTGCTGTACGTGGTAGCCCGGTACGTCATTGGTCGTCACCACCAGGACATCGGACTGGGGAGCTTGGCCGCCTCCGAACTCGTCGATGCTCATCGCACCCACCTCCTGCCGAAAGGATCACGTGCCGGGAGGAGGGGCGCACCCGGGGGACCGTACGTTGCGCTGTCCGGCGTATGCCGCCGGAGGTCCGGGGCGTGCCGGCAGAGGTGGTGGCCGTGCCCGGCGAGACGGACGTATGCCCGCAGAGGCCGGGTAGGGCGCCGTGGGGCGTACTGGAACCGAAGGGCCCGTGCTCGCGTTGATAGCTTTGGGCAGCACGCAGCACGCAGCACGCAGCACGCAGCACGCAGCACGCAGCCCCATACCTGTGCCCGGGCCCCGCTTGAGCCTGCGCCCTCGACCCAGGAGCCTGTCAACGTGACCACCCTCGCGCTCGGCCCCAGCTGGCTGGACCCGGACTTTCTGATCCAGAACTTCGGTCTGCTCGGCGTCATGACGATCGTCTTCGCCGAGTCCGGCCTGCTCATCGGTTTCTTCCTGCCGGGCGACTCGCTGCTCTTCACCACCGGTCTGCTGGTGGTCACCGACAAGCTGCACCACCCGCTCTGGCTGGTGTGCACGCTCATCGTCGCCGCCGCCATCATCGGTGACCAGGTCGGCTATCTCTTCGGCCGCAAGGTGGGCCCGGCGCTCTTCCGGCGGCCCGACTCCCGGCTCTTCAAGCAGGAGAACGTCGAGAAGGCCCACGAGTTCTTCGAGAAGCACGGTCCGAAGTCCCTGATCCTGGCCCGCTTTGTGCCGATCATCCGTACTTTCACGCCGATCATCGCCGGCGTGAGCCGGATGAACTACCGCTCTTTCATCACGTTCAACGTCATCGGCGGCGCGCTGTGGGGCGCGGGTGTCACGCTGCTCGGCGCGGCGCTCGGCCAGGTCGATTTCGTGCACCAGCACATCGAGATGATCCTGGTGGCGATCGTGCTGCTGTCGGTGATCCCGATCGTGATCGAGTACCTCCGTGCGCGCCGTCAGTCCAGGAAGGCCGAGCCGACGGCCCCGCAGGAGCCGGGCGAGAGCCAGACGGCGTCCCAGCGCGGCCGCCACGCCAAGCGCTGATGCTCCGGGCGGGCACACCAAGCGTTGGCCTCCCTGGCCGCCAGACTCAGGTTGATTCCTCCGGCTTTCACGCCACACGTTGATCTCCCGGGCGCGCAAACGCCGGACGCCGGCCTTCCAGGCCCTTCACTGTGTGCTGATCTCGCTGCTGCCGTGACCTCGCCGAGACGCTCCGACGCCACCCGGGCGCACGGGGCCCCGCCCGAGCGCACCGGGCCCCGCTGGTGCCTGCGCCTCACTGGGGCCCGTACCTCGCCGCCCGCAGTTCGCCGGGGCCCGCCCGTGCCCGTACCTCGCCGCTCGCAGTTCGCCGGGGCCCGCCCGTGCCCGCACCTCGCAGCCCGAGTGCTCCCGGCCCCGCTCGTGCCCGCACCTCGCCGGGACCCCGCCCCGGCCCGCGCCGGGCCTGGCCCAGAGGCCGCCCATATCGGCGTCGGGCCTGGCCCATTGGCCGTCCGCGCCCGCCTCGGTCCTCGCCGGAAACACCGGCCCGGGTGGTACGCCCGCCCGGTCCCGTTCGGCGGGAGGGGGCGTCAGAAGCCGCGGGTGCGCTTGGCCGCGCGGCGGGCCGACGCGTCCGCCGCGCCCGGGACCTTGATGGCGAGACGGGCGATCTCACCTCCCAGGTTCACCCCGATCGCGATGGCCAGCGCCAGCGCTGCCGCCTTCGTCAGTGAGCCCAGGCCCATGTCGAGGTTGCCCTGGGCCACGGAGAGCAGCCCGAAGTACGTCGCGCTACCCGGCAGCAGCGGCCCGATCGCCGCCGTGACGTACGGCAGCGCCGACGCGTACCGGTACCGCGACAGCAGCTGCCCGAAGAGGCCGACGAGTCCCGCCGCCACCGTCGTCGACGCCACCGCGTTCACTTCGCTCGTGTAGTGCAGCGCACCGAAGACGACCCAGGCGACGCCGCCGTTGAGGGTGGCCATCAACACGGTGTGACGTTCCTGCTGCAGCAGCACCGCGAAGGCGAGTGCCAGCAGCATCGCCGCGAGGATCTGTGTCACCGGCCGGGTGGCGACGGGCAGCGCCTCCTCCGGGTTGAGCGTCGCGTTCAGCTGCACACCCCCGTACAGCACCGTCAGGACCCCGCAGACGATCCCGACGATGAGGTAGCAGACCTCGAGCAGGCGCGCGGAAGCGGTGATGTAATACCCCGTCAGCCCGTCTTGGACGCCCGCGACCAGCGCCCGCCCCGGGATCAGCGCGAACAGTCCACCGGTGATCACCGCCGAGGCCTGTACCTCCGCGTGCGCGAGGCTCACCGCGACACCGACCGCGGCAGGCGGCATCGCTGCGGCGACGAACTGGTAGAACTCCGGCAGCCCGCGTCCCGACGCCAGCCACGCCAGCCGGTCGCCGAGCATCGCGCCGACCGCCGCCGCGAAGAAGACCAGCCAGGTGCCCCCGACCAGGGTGCTCGCCGCTCCCGCCAGGGCACCGCTGGCCACCGTCAGCGCCCAGCCCGGGTACGGGTGCCGATTACGCCGGATCTCGGCAAGCCGCCGGTACGCCTCCTCCAGCGTGACCTCGACATCGTCCGAGCAGATGTCGTCGACCAGCCGGAAGACGGCGGCCAGTCGGGTGTAGTCGGTGACCCGCCGCCGTACGGTCCGGCTGGCGGTCACCGGGTCGTCCACGAGGGACGGCTGGTAGGTCACCGACAGCAGGGTGAACGTGACGGTCGGCTCGCAGCGGTCGAGGCCGTACGCGTGCGCGACCCCGAACATAGCGGCCTCGACGTCCTCCGCGCCCTCGCCGCCGGCGAGCAGCAGCTCGCCGATACGGAGCGTCAGGTCGAGGACGCGCGGTACGGCGGGCCCCGACTCGTCCTCGTGCTTCTCCGCCCGCTCCGGCACCGGCCGCTCGGCGAGCGGCATGCGCAGCATCGTGCGCATCCGGTCCTGCCAGGGAGTCTCCTTGGTCAGCCGGACCATCGGGATGCCATGCGGCGGAGTGAAGGCCGGGAAGCCCGTCGGCTGCTTGGTCTGTGTCCCGTGCCCCTTGGGAGGGGCGAACGCCGAGCCCTCCGGTTCCGTCGGGTGCTCCTGCGCCAGCCCACTGGGCACGGCGAATTCCGAGGTCGGGTGATCCTCCTCCGGCGGGGGCGGCAGCGGGACGCCCTCCGGTGGTGTGAAGGCGCTGTGCGCCTCGTCCGACTGCGGCTTACGGTCCTCCTGAGGCTCCGCCTCAGGAGCGATGCCGCTCCGCTTCGGGTCCACGACCACGTCGTTCCGCTCCTCCTCGCCCCGCCTTCAGATGCCTTCCCGGCCACGATGCCGCATGCCCCGCCATGCCGCCCAACATGTTCCCGCCTCCGTACTCTGAGAGCCGCTCAGTGGCTCAGTGCTGGCCGCCCTGGGCCTCGAGCCGCTTGATGGAGGCCTCGACCTCGGCCTCGGCCTCGGCGCGGCCGACCCAGTTCGCACCCTCCACGGACTTACCGGGCTCCAGGTCCTTGTAGACCTCGAAGAAGTGCTGGATCTCCAGGCGGTCGAACTCCGACACATGGTGGATGTCGCGGAGGTGCTCCACCCGGGGGTCGGACGCCGGTACGCACAGCAGCTTGTCGTCGCCGCCGGCCTCGTCGGTCATCCGGAACATGCCGATCGCACGGCACTTGATGAGGCAGCCCGGGAAGGTGGGCTCATCAAGGATGACCAGCGCGTCCAGCGGGTCGCCGTCCTCGCCCAGCGTGTTCTCCACAAAGCCGTAGTCGGCCGGGTAGCTGGTCGATGTGAAGAGTCGACGGTCCAGGCGGATGCGACCGGTCTCGTGGTCCACCTCGTACTTGTTCCGCGAACCCTTCGGGATCTCGATGGTGACGTCGAACTCCACGGGTGGCTCCTCCATGATCAGCACATACTTCGGGTGATTAAGTGTCCCTCACGCAGGTGTGTGATGGCGAAAGGGGCTGGTCCGAGGTGCCCGAGGCCAGATCGTGGCAGTTCAGGTGGGCCGTCGAACGGTGGCGGGCGCTTCCGGCATGGCATCTGCCCGCCGTATCGGCCCTGGTGGGGCTCGCCGTGGCGGCCGGTGCGGTGACGGCGGCCGGTCCGTGGGACTCCGGCCAGCGTACGGCCGAGCGGCAGCGGGCGGCGGCCCAGACCCGTACGCGTGGCGAGCATCACGACGAGCAGCGCGGCGGACGGGCCGGAAAGGCCGCGGGGAGCGCCCCCAGGGCCGCCGCTGTCCTGGCCGCTCTCGGCGCCGCCACCGGTCCGTCGCCGTCCCCCGACCCCGTACCCCCGCCGACCCGGACCGGGCTCGCCGACACCCTCGCCCCGCTCCTCAAGGATCCGGCGTTCGGCTCGCTGCGCACGGCGGCCGTCGTGGACGCCACCACCGGCAAGCAGCTCTACGACTCCGACGCCGGTACCGCGGCCGTACCGGCCTCCACCATCAAGATCGCGACCGCTGTGGCGGCGCTCGACGCGCTCGGGCCGGACCACCGCATCGAGACCGCCGTCGTCACCGGAGCGACCGACGAGGAAATCGTGCTGGTCGGCGGCGGGGACCCGACGCTCACGGCCCGCAAGACCAAGGGCCCGGACGGTCCGGCCAGTCTGCGCTCCCTCGCCGACGACACCGCCCGCGCCCTGAAGGACCGCGGTACGACGAAGGTCACGGTCGCGTACGACACCTCCCGTTACACCGGTCCCGCTCTGCACCCGATCGGCGCCGGCAACGAGAACATCGCGCCCGTCACCCCCCTGATGGCCGACGAGGGCCGCCTCGACTCCAGCGAGAGCGGTCCGGCGCCGCGCAGCCCCGACCCCGCCGCGGACGCCGCCAGGACGTTCGCCCGGCTGCTCCGCGACCGGGGCATCGACACCGGGGACGACCCGCGCCACACCACCGCGGGCAACAAGGCCGAGCGGGTGGCCGTGGTCCGGTCGCTCCCCCTCTCGTCCCTGGTCGAGCGGGCGCTCATCGCCAGCGACAACGACATCGCCGAGGCCCTCGCGCGGCAGACCGCGATCGCCGTCGGCGAGCCGGTGAGCTTCGAGGGGGCGGACCGCGCGGTGACGGCCCGGCTCGAGAAGCTCGGCCTTCCGCTCGACGGCGCCCGGTTCACCGACGGCAGCGGACTGAGCCGCGACGACAAGGCATCCGCCGCCCTCCTCGCCCAGCTCCTCGTCCGGGCCGCCGACCCGCGGCGGCCGGAGCTGCGGCCGGTCCTCACGGGTCTGCCCGTGGCGGGCTTCAGCGGCACCCTGCGCGGCCGCTACGCGGACGCACCGGCGGGTACGGGCATGGTCCGCGCCAAGACCGGCACCCTGACGGGCGTGAACACCCTCGCCGGGACGGTCGTGGACGCGGACGGCCGACTGCTCGCCTTCGCCTTCATGACCTCGGACACGAGGGACGCCCGCGGGGCCCAGAACGCCCTGGACCGCCTTGCCTCGGCGGTCGCCAACTGCGGCTGCCGCTGACCCGGCCGTGCCCCGGGCCGCCGCGGCCCCGCTCCGCCCGTCCACAACCCTCACCGCCGACGACCTCCAGCACGTACCGTGAAGTCATGACGAGCATCGGTGGTGCGGAGATGGTCGACTGGAACCTCGCGGTGGCGACGGCGACCCGGCTCGTACGGCCGGGCCCCGAGGTGAGCCGCGACGAGGCCCGGGCCGTCGTGGCCGAACTGCGGCGGCACGCCAAGGCCTCCCAGGAGCATGTGCGGGCCTTCACCCGTTTGGCGGAGCCCGGCTCGGACAGCCGGGACACGCCGATCCTCGTGGTCGACCGTTCGAACTGGATCAAGGCGAATGTCGCCGGATTCCGCGAAATCCTCAAACCGCTGCTCGAGAAGATGCAGGAGCGCCGTGGCAGCTCCCCTGGTGGAAACGTCCTCGGAGCCGTCGGCGGCAAGGTCACCGGTGTGGAGCTCGGGATGCTGCTGTCGTTCCTCGCCTCACGGGTCCTCGGCCAGTACGAGACCTTCGCTCCTGCCACCCGTGACCTGCCCGCGGGGGAGGACGGCGGTGGGAGGCTCCTGCTCGTGGCGCCCAATATCGTCCACGTCGAGCGGGAGCTCGACGTGCAGCCCCATGACTTCCGGCTCTGGGTGTGCCTCCACGAGGAGACCCATCGCACCCAGTTCACGGCCGTCCCCTGGCTGCGCGACCACATCGAGGGCGAGATCCAGTCGTTCCTCGGTGAGACCGAGATCGATCCCGGCACCCTGCTGGAGCGCCTGCGCGAGGCCGCTCAGTCGCTCACGGGCAACAGGCCCGACGGAGCGGACGACGGCGGTGCCCGCAGCATCGTCGAGCTGGTCCAGACGCCGGCGCAGCGCGAGATCCTCGCCCGCCTCACGGCCGTGATGTCGCTGCTCGAGGGGCACGCCGACTTTGTGATGGACGGCGTCGGCCCACAGGTCGTGCCCTCCGTGGCCGAGATCCGCGAGAAGTTCCAGAAGCGCAGGGCCAGCGGCGCCGGCCGGCTCGACCAGGCGCTGCGCAAGCTGCTGGGCCTCGACGCCAAGCTCCGGCAGTACCGTGACGGGGAGCGGTTCGTACGAGCCGTGGTGAGCCAGGTCGGGATGGCCGGCTTCAACCGGGTCTGGACCTCTCCCAATACGCTCCCCACCAAGGCGGAGATCGCCAAACCCGCGGACTGGGTCGCGCGGGTGCACCGCAGGACGGAATCGTGAGAACCGCGCGGCAGTTGGGCCGGCGATGCCCCCGGTAATCACCCGTCCGAGGGACCGTGGGCGATCGGTGGGCGTGCAATGCTCGGTGGACGGCTCGTCTCTGTCACCATCTACGTACTCAGCGTGATGAAGAGCCGTGACTGATTGCCGTGACGGAAGCCCGTACGGCACCCGTACGGCACCGGCCCCGAGGAAGTGAACCGGACATGGGTCCCCATCCAGCGGTCGCAGCGATACGCCTGGCGGTCCGCCGCGTACTCCACGACGTCCTCAACGACCACCCTCAGGGCGAGCCGCCGTCCGGCCCGCTCGTCCTCGTCGCCTGCAGCGGTGGCGCGGACTCCATGGCGCTCGCCTCCGCCCTCGCCTTCGAGGCCCCCAAGCTGGACATCCGCGCGGGCGGCATCACCATCGACCACGGCCTCCAGCCGGGCTCCGGCCTGCGCGCGGCCGAGGTCGCCACACGCCTGCAGGCCCTGCGCCTCGACCCGGTCGAAGCCGTCGCGGTGAGCGTCGGACGGCACGGCGGCCCCGAAGCGGCCGCCCGCGACGCCCGCTACGCCGCCCTCGACGCCGCCGCCGAGCGGCACGGCGCGGCCGCGATCCTGCTCGGCCACACCCGCGACGATCAAGCCGAAACCGTCCTGCTGGGCCTGGCCCGGGGCTCCGGCACCCGGTCGTTGTCCGGCATGGCCGCCGTCTCCGGCACGGGCGGCCGCTACCGGCGCCCCTTCCTCCAGCTCGACCGGCAGACCGCCCGTAAGGCATGCCTGGTCCAGGCGCTCCCGGTCTGGGACGACCCGCACAACACCGACCCGGCCTACACCCGCTCCCGGCTCCGCCACGAAGGGCTTCCCGCGCTGGAGAAGTCCCTGGGCAAAGGCGTGATCGAGGCGCTCGCCCGGACGGCCCAACTGTCCCGTGACGACGCCGACGCCCTCGACGCGTGGGCCTCCGATGTCGAACAGACCGTCCGTGCGGACGGCGGGGACGGCCTCGCCGCCCTCGACACCGCCAAGCTCTACGCACTGCCGACCGCGGTCCGTCGGCGGGTGCTGCGCCGGGCTGCCATCTCCGCGGGCTCCCCGCCCGGCTCCCTCTTCGCCCGGCACATCGAGGAAGTGGACCGGCTGATCACCGGATGGCGCGGCCAGGGGGCCATCAACCTCCCCGGCCGGGTGGAGGTCCGCCGCCGGTGTGGCAGTCTGGTGATTCGGCGACGCGACGAGGCCGCCGCCGAACACTGAGCCGAAACTTCGGCCGCACACCGAGGCGTACGGGCCGCAGCGCCCGCCGCTCGCCGGCGGGGCCGAGACAACCGAGAGTGACGCGGGTGGACGAGAAGGACATGAGCACCGACCTCCAGTCGGTGCTCATCACCAAGGAAGAGATCGACGCGAAGCTGGCCGAGCTGGCAGCGAAGATCGACGCGGAGTACGCGGGCAAGGACCTGCTGATCGTCGGTGTGCTCAAGGGCGCGGTGATGGTGATGGCGGACCTGGCGCGGGCTCTGTCCACCCCGGTCACCATGGACTGGATGGCGGTGTCGTCGTACGGGGCGGGCACCAAGTCCTCCGGGGTGGTCCGGATCCTGAAGGATCTCGACACCGACATCGCGGGCAAGGACGTCCTGATCGTCGAGGACATCATCGACTCCGGGCTGACGCTGTCCTGGCTGCTGTCGAACCTCAGCTCGCGCGGGCCGGCGTCGCTCAACGTCTGTACGCTGCTCCGCAAGCCGGAAGCGGCCAAGGTTGCGATCGATGTGAAATATGTCGGCTTCGACATCCCCAACGAGTTCGTCGTGGGCTATGGCCTCGACTACGCGGAGAAGTACCGGAACCTGCCGTTCGTGGGCACGCTCGCCCCGCAGGTCTACGGCGGCTGACCGCTCGCTCCGGCGTCGGGAAGGCGCGGGAACCCGTCGCGGTTTCCCGCCGTTGGAGCATGGGAAGGCGGTTTTGTTAACCGTCCTGGGCAGCGTCGGGTGACAATGCTGGGGTACGGTCCGAAGGTCAGTCTTCAAAGGTCGAGTAATACACCGTACGCACAGACAGCTCCGACTGGGGGCTGTCGTGCCTCACTGTGGCAGGAGGGACGGGGCGCCTGCGCCCCGTATGGATGGACGTGAAGCGCTACTTCCGTGGGCCGGTCATGTGGATCGTGCTGGCCGTCCTCGCCGTGGTCGTGTTGATGCAGGTCGTCGGCTCGTCCGGCGGCTACAAGACGGTGGACACCGGCCAGGTCGTCAAGGCGATCGCCGACAACAAGGTCCAGTCCGCCGAGCTGACCACCGGCGACGAGAACAAGATCAAGGTCGAACTCAAGGACGGCACGAAGGTCGAGGGCAGCAACAAGCTGCAGGCCAGCTATATCGGTGACCAGGGCGCTCAGCTCGCCCAGGACCTGCAGGCCAAGACCAACGACAGCGACAAGAGCACACTGCCCGACGGCTACACCGTGTCCCCGTCGAAGCAGAACCCCTTCGTCGGTGTTCTGCTCTCGCTGCTGCCGTTCGTCCTCATCGTCGTGGTCTTCCTGTTCCTGATGAACCAGATGCAGGGCGGCGGCTCCCGGGTGATGAACTTCGGGAAGTCGAAGGCCAAGCTGATCACCAAGGACACCCCGAAGACGACCTTCACCGATGTGGCGGGGGCCGACGAGGCAGTCGAGGAGCTCCACGAGATCAAGGAGTTCCTGCAGGAGCCGGCGAAGTTCCAAGCCGTAGGCGCCAAGATCCCCAAGGGTGTCCTGCTGTACGGCCCGCCCGGCACCGGCAAGACGCTGCTCGCGCGCGCCGTCGCCGGCGAGGCGGGCGTCCCGTTCTACTCGATCTCCGGCTCCGACTTCGTCGAGATGTTCGTCGGTGTCGGTGCGTCGCGTGTCCGCGACCTCTTCGAGCAGGCCAAGGCCAACGCCCCGGCGATCGTCTTCGTCGACGAGATCGACGCCGTCGGCCGGCACCGCGGCGCGGGCCTCGGCGGCGGCCATGACGAGCGCGAGCAGACCCTGAACCAGCTGCTCGTCGAGATGGACGGCTTCGATGTGAAGGGCGGCGTCATCCTGATCGCCGCCACGAACCGGCCCGACATCCTCGACCCGGCGCTGCTGCGCCCCGGCCGCTTCGACCGGCAGATCGCCGTCGACCGGCCCGATATGCAGGGCCGGCTGGAGATCCTCAAGGTCCACCAGAAGGGCAAGCCGGTCGCGCCGGACGTCGACCTCGGCGCCGTCGCCCGACGCACCCCCGGCTTCACCGGTGCCGATCTGTCCAACGTCCTCAACGAGGCCGCGCTGCTCACCGCGCGCAGCGACCGGAAGCTGATCGACAACCACTTCCTGGACGAGGCGATCGACCGCGTCGTGGCCGGTCCGCAGAAGCGGACCCGGATCATGAGCGACAAGGAGAAGAAGATCACCGCGTACCACGAGGGCGGTCACGCCCTGGTCGCGGCGGCCTCTCCGAACAGCGACCCGGTGCACAAGATCACCATCTTGTCCCGTGGCCGTGCTCTGGGCTACACGATGGTCCTGCCGGACGAGGACAAGTACTCCACCACCCGCAACGAGATGCTCGACCAGCTGGCGTACATGCTGGGCGGCCGCGCGGCGGAGGAGCTCGTCTTCCACGACCCGACCACGGGCGCGGCGAACGACATCGAGAAGGCCACCACCACGGCCCGCGCGATGGTCACGCAGTACGGCATGACCGAGCGGCTCGGCGCGATCAAGTTCGGCTCCGACAACTCCGAGCCCTTCCTCGGTCGTGAGATGTCTCACCAGCGCGACTACTCCGAGGAGGTCGCCGCGCTGGTCGACGAGGAGGTCAAGAAGCTCATCGAGACGGCGCACAACGAGGCCTGGGAGATCCTGGTCGAGAACCGCGACGTCCTGGACAACCTCGTCCTGAAGCTGCTGGAGAAGGAGACCCTCGGCAAGGAGGAGATCGCGGAGATCTTCTCCACGGTCGTGAAGCGTCCCGCGCGTCCCGCCTGGACCGGCTCCTCGCGCCGTACGCCCTCCACACGGCCGCCGGTGCTCTCCCCGAAGGAGCTGACGATGGCCAACGGCGCTCAGCCCGGAGGCTCAGCGCCCAGCACCGTCTCGACGGACAAGGTCGAGCTCCCGGAGGAGCCCGGCTCCGACAGCTGACGGGCGGCCCTTCCCGGGCCCGGAATGAATGCCGCGCCCCCTCAGGTTCTAACCTGAGGGGGCGCGGCATTGGCTCATGCCCCGACGCAGAAACGCACGAGGATCGAGGCACAGATGACCGACCCGGTGACGCTGGACGGCGAGCGCTCCGTCGGCGAGTTCGACGAGAAGCGGGCAGAGAACGCCGTCCGTGAGCTCCTCATCGCGGTCGGCGAGGACCCGGACCGTGAGGGCCTCATCGACACCCCGGCCCGTGTCGCACGCGCGTACAAGGAGATATTCGGGGGCCTCTGGCAGGATCCGGAGGACGTGCTGACGACCACGTTCGACCTCGGTCACGACGAGCTGGTCCTGGTGAAGGACATCGAGGTGTACAGCACCTGTGAGCACCACCTGGTGCCGTTCCACGGGGCCGCGCACGTCGGCTACATCCCCTCCACGGACGGGAAGATCACGGGACTGTCCAAGCTGGCGCGGCTTGTGGACGTCTACGCCCGCCGTCCGCAGGTGCAGGAGCGGCTGACCACACAGATCGCCGACTCCCTCATGAACATCCTGGAGCCGCGCGGCGTCATCGTCGTCATCGAGTGCGAGCACATGTGCATGTCGATGCGCGGCATCCGCAAGCCCGGGGCCAAGACCACCACCTCCGCGGTCCGGGGTCAGCTCCGCGACCCGGCCACCCGCTCCGAGGCGATGAGCCTGATCATGGCGCGGTAGTCCCTCCGGGCGAATCGTGCCGGGCTGGCGAACGCCGGCGATGTCCTGTGGGCTCGTGTGGTGGGCGCACAGTCCTGAGCGCTCCCCCAGCCACCGCTGGGCGGTGCTCCTGCTCCGACTCCTGGGAATGAATCCCCACCCGGGTCCTCGCGGACCGCCAGGACAGGGCCGGGTTGCCCTGTACGCCCACGCCCGCGCCAGGTCCTGTCCGGCATTTGCCGCCGCAAGGCGGGGCCCGCGGCTGGAGTCCGGGGGAGCGTCGTGGGCCAGGCGTGATGGGGCAGACGGCCTAGACGGCCGGCGCTTTCGGGCCGCCGTCGTCCTCGTCCTCCGGCAGTCGGCACACCCGTTCCAGGAAGAGGGCCGCCACCACGACCGCCACGCCCGTGACGACCGACAGCCCGGAGTAGATCGCCTGGTCCCGCCGCGGCCCCGCGTCCAGGCCGTCCAGCAGCAGGAAGACGAACGTGCCGCCGTACATCCCGGCCACCAGCGCCGCCACCAGCGCGCTGGCCTGGCCGAAGACGACAGCACGGGCGGCCAGCATCGGATCCACGCCCTTCGCGCCGGGCCGCCGCTCCCGCTGAGCCTTCAGCCGGGCGCGCAGCGACAGCGCGGTCGCGGCGAGCACGGCCGCGATCACCCCCAGCACGATCGGAGCGGCGACCGGCACCCTCGGGAGGGTGCCGAAGGTGTCCCACAGCCGCGCCCCGGCCCAGGCGAGAACCCCGGCCACGGCGAACAGCCCGAACAGCACCCTGACCCGCAGCTGCTTCACTTGGCCTTCCCCTCGCGATGGCGTCCCTGCCCCGTACCCGAGGAGCCTAACGACTATTCGGGGAGGCGGAGTTCCAGGTCGGCGCGCGGTACCACGCCTGCCCGGCCCACCCCGGCGAGCAGCTCGGCGACCGCCCCGCGCCCCGGGACCTGGGCCTCCGGGTCCACGTCGTGCCAGGGCACCAGCACAAAGGCCCGCTCGTGTACGCGGGGGTGCGGCAGGGTCAGCACCGGGTCGTCGGAGATCACGTCCTGATAGGCCACGATGTCGACATCGATCGTCCGCGGTCCCCAGCGCTCGTCCCGTACGCGCTCGAACGCCTCCTCGATCGCATGCCCGCGCTCGAGCAGAGAGGACGGCGGAAGCGTCGTCTTGACCAGCACCACGGCGTTGAAATACGAGGGCTGCGAATCCGGGTCCACCCCCCACGGCTGGGTTTCGTAGACCGGCGACACGGCCTTGACCCGTACGCCCGGGGTGTCCTCCAGCGCGTCGATCGCGCCCTGCAGGGTCTCCAGCCGGTTGCCCAGATTGCTGCCGAGCGAGATCACGGCGCGTTTGGGGTTGCTGAGCGTCGTGTCGGCGGCGTCCACCTGCTGGACCACCGAGGCGGGTACGGGCTGCACGGTCGGGTCGCTGGTGCTCATGCTCATACTCGGCTCCGGGTGATCGTGATGGTCACGTCGTCGAACGGCACGGTGATCGGGGCCTCCGGCTTGTGCACCACCACCTCGACCTCCCGCACCGCCTCGTGCTCGAGGCACTGCTGGGCGATCCGTTCCGCCAGCGTCTCTATCAGATCGACCGGCTCGCCCTCCACCACGCCCACGACCTCTTCCGCCACGACCCCGTAGTGAACGGTCCTCGCGAGGTCGTCGGTGGCCGCCGCGGAGCGGGTGTCCAGACCGAGCACCAGGTCGACGACGAAGGTCTGGCCCTCTTCGCGCTCCTGCTGGAACACCCCGTGATGACCACGGGCCTTCAGGCCGCGCAGTGCGACACGGTCCACGCGAATCACTCCCGCCGGTCGTCGGATCCAGGGGTGCGCACCGGCCGGCGGCACGCCACTCGCCCTCGAATCTACCTGCGACCCCTGACAACCTTCGCCCATGGGGGCTATGGACTTTGGCCCACCGGACTGCTACCGGGCCCGGGACCGCGCGTGCTCCGCGGTCCTGTGGCCACCCCTACCCGTCTCCCACTCTCCTCGAACGAGTGGCGTGTCACCACCGGCTGACGTTCAGCGACCGGCCGTCGGCTCCTCGCCCTCGCCGTCCTCGTCGTCCTGGGTGTCCGCCAGCACCGGCGACCCATGATGCGACCAGAGCTTCCAGCCGTCCGCTGTGCGACGGAACACATTCGTCGCGACGACCAGCTGGCCGACCAGCGGGCCCAGGGCTCCGTCCTCCTCCGCGGGCCCGCCGCTGAGGATGTTCTCCGTGCAGGTCACCAGCGCGGTGTCGTCCTGGACCGACACCTCGACATCGGTGAGGAAGAACTGGATGTAGTCGGTGTTCGCCATGATCACGGCATAGGAGCGCAGGACCTCGCCGTGTCCCCGGAGCACCGGCCATCCCGGGTGGACGCAGGAGATGTCTCCCTCCAGCCACATCTCCGAGAGGGCTTCGAAGTCTCCCTGCTCCATGGCTTCATAGAGCGCGGTGTTGGCCAGCTCGACCCGCTCGCGGTCCGTACGGGCCGCGCTCACACGGCCCCCTCGGCGTGCTCCGCGCCGCCCTTGGCGCCCTCGATGGCCCGGGCCACGCGTACCGCGTCCGCCGTCGCCCGCACCTCGTGGACCCGTACGGCCCAGGCGCCCTCGCGCGCCGCGATCGCGGAGACCGCCGCCGTCGCCGCGTCCCGCTCCCGTGCCGGTGGCGGGTCGCCTTCGCCGCCGGCCAGTACCCGGCCGAGGAACCGCTTGCGTGAGGCGGCCACCAGCAGCGGCTGCCCCAGGCCGTGCAGTTCGCGCAGATGCGCGAGGAGTGCCAGATCGTGCTCGGCGGCCTTCGCGAAGCCGAGACCGGGGTCGATCACGATCCGCTCGGGGGCGACGCCCCCGGCGACCACGGCGTCCATCCGCTCCCGCAGCTCGGCCACGACCTCGGCCACCACGTCCCCGTACACCGCGAGGCTGTTCATGTCCTGGCTGAACCCGCGCCAGTGCATCACCACGAACGGCACTCCGGCCGCCGCCACCACCGGCACCATCGCCGGATCCGCGAGTCCGCCGCTCACATCGTTGACCAGAACGGCCCCGGCGGCGACGGCCTGTTCGGCGACGGAGGCGCGCATGGTGTCCACGGAGACCACGACACCCTCGGCGGCCAGCTGCCGTACGACCGGCAGCACCCGGCGCAGCTCCTCGTCCTCGTCGACCCGGGTGGCTCCGGGCCGGGTCGACTCTCCGCCGACATCGACCAGATCCGCACCGCCGGCGGCCAGCTGCAGCCCGCGTTTGACCGCGGCGCCGGTGTCGAACCAGCGGCCGCCGTCCGAGAACGAGTCGGGCGTGACGTTCACCACGCCCATCACCGCACAGCGGTCCCACTCCGGAAGACCGGCGACGCGGCCGCGCAACGTACTCATGGGCCCCAGCCTAGGCCTCACCGGGGGCGCCGGTGCCCGCCGGGGGGAGACGGCCCGCGGCCGCTCCAGCCCCCGAGCCCCTTCCGGACCGGCCGTCCGCCGCGGGGCGGCCCGGGCAGCGGGCAGCCAGGGGCCTATGCCGGCTGGGGCTCGCGTTCCGGCACCGGGGCCGCGGACAGATGGGTGCACGGGCGTGCCCGGCCGCCGCCGGAGCGGCGGGCGAAGGGGCGGGGAAGGGCGAGGGTGACAAAGCCCTCGGCCTGCATCGCGGCGAAGCCGATCCGCGGAAGGTCACGGGTGTTGCGGAAGATCAGGAACCGTGGCTCCCAGTCCGGCCGGAACTTCGCGTTGAACTTGTACAGGGACTCGATCTGGAACCACCGCGAGAGGAACACCAGCAGCCCGCGCCAGCCCCGCAGCACCGGCCCGGCACCCAGCCGCTCGCCCCGCGCCAGCGCCGAGCGGAACATCGCGAAGTTCAGCGACACCCGCTTCACACCGAGTCCGGGAGCGGCCTGCAGGGCCGTCACGATCAACAGCTCGTTCATGCCGGGGTCGGCCGAGCGGTCCCGGCGCATCAGGTCCAGCGACATTCCGTCCGGTCCCCAGGGCACGAAGTGCAGTACGGCCTTCAGGTCCGCGTACGGGCCGGGCTCGTCGCCCTCGTCCGCCTTGTGCGCGGTGGCGATCACACAGTCCCCGTCCGCCGGGTCCCCGATCCGCCCCAGCGCCATCGAGAAGCCGCGCTCGGTGTCGGTGCCCCGCCAGTCGGCCGCGGCCTGCTGGATGCGCTCCAGCTCCTCCGGACAGAGGTCGGCGACCCGCAGCACCCGCGTCTCGTAGCCGTTCCGTTCGATGCGCTTCACCATCTGCCGTACGTTCCGCATGGCGCGGCCGGACAGGGTGAAGTCCCCGACCTCCACCACGGCCTCGTCGCCCAGTTCCAGTGCGTCCAGGCCGGTTTCACGGGTCCAGACCTCGCCGCCGGTCTCGCTGCACCCCATGACCGCCGGGGTCCAGGAGTGCACGCGCGCGTGCTCCATGAACCGCTCGATGGCCCCGGGCCAGGCTTCGACGTCGCCAATGGGGTCGCCGCTGGCGAGCATGACCCCGGAGACGACCCGGTAGCAGACCGCCGCCTTGCCGGTGGGAGAGAAGATCACGCCCTTGTCGCGGCGCAGCGCGAAGTGGCCGAGGGAGTCACGGCCGCCGTGTCGTCGCAGCAGTTCGCGCAGCCGGGTCTCGTCCTCGTGGGTCAGCCGGGCGGCCGGGTTCTCGGGCCGCAGTGCGAGATAGAGGGTGGTGACCGCGGTGAGCAGGCCGAGGGACCCCAGTGAGTAGCCGACGGTCCAGGAGACGCGTCCGGCGTAGTCGACCGGTCCTTCGAAGCCGACGAGCCCGTACAGGACGTGCTGCAGACGATCGAAGAGCCCGGGCCGGCCGACGACCTTGCCGGGGTGGGAGCTGACGATCACCATGCCGAGCGCGACGCTGCCCGAGCCCAGCAGGGCGAAGTTGGCCAGTGCCTTCCAGCGGCCTCGGGGGTCCGGGAGGGCGGCGAATTGCCGTCGGTGGCGGAGCAGCAGTGCCAGAAGGGCGAGCGAGAGCAACGCCCCGACGAGGGAGTTCCGGTAGACGAACTGGCCCACCGCTCCGACGGGCAGCAGCACGACGGTCGCCATCCAGGCCCGTTGTTTGCGCCGCTTGAGCCCGTGCGCGAGGAGGAGCAGCAGCACGCCCGCGCAGATCGCCATGGCCGCGGCGAACGGCCCCAGCGCGCCCGGAAGCACTTCGGCGACGGCATGCATCCGGCTGTGGCGGAAGCGGGGGAAGACCCCGGCGGCGATATCGAAGACGCCGAGGAACGTGCAGGCGGTGCCGACCAGGCCGGGCACTCTCTCGGGGCGGGGTCCGCGCAGCATCCGGCGCACCTGTCCGAAACGCACCGGAACCTCATCGGACTTTTCGCCATCTATCCTGACAGACATCGCTTCCCGTAGCTCCGTCGAGAACTATTGCGGCCGTTGGGCGCGCCTCCCGGACAATTTGCGCCCTCTAGGACGCCGCTTTCCGGGCCGGGGTTCCCGGGCGCCGGACAGCCTGTCCATAGGAGACTCGAACTGCTCTCAGGGAGGCGCCACCTCCGCGACACGGACGCCCGGTCGCCTCTCGAGAAGGCTTTTCATGGGTCTCACCAGCAAGAAGGTCCTGCTGCTGGCCGTTGTCGTGGCGGTGTTGGTGTTCGCCATGACCATCTGGCTGTGGCCACGGCTCGCGCGGCGCAGCGTACCTTCCGTCCTCGGGCGTGTCGGCATCCTGCTGGGCACGCAGTTGTCGCTCCTCGCGGCGGGTGGCCTGGCCGCCAACCTCTATTTCGGTTTCTACAGTTCGTGGGCGGATCTTTTCGGAACCGGTCAGGACATGGGTGTTGTCGTGAACCACGGCCGGGACGGTGTGCGGCCGGTCCAGGTGCGGGGCGCGCACCGTGTGGGCGGGCCGGGAGGAGGCAGCCCGAAGAAGGCGGGCCGGATCGAGAAGGTGCAGATCAACGGCGCGAGCACCCGAATAGCGGCGACGGCATACGTGTATCTGCCACCGCAGTACTTCCAACCGGCTCACACGCACCGGAAGTTTCCGGCCGCCCTCGTACTGACCGGCTTCCCCGGGACGGCCGAGAATCTGATCAGCCGGCTGCACTACCCGCAGACAGCGGCCCGCCATATCGCCGCGGGCAGGATGCCGCCGACCGTTCTGATCATGATGCGCCCGACCGTCGCGCCGCCCCGTGACACCGAGTGCGTGGACGTCCCCGGCGGTCCGCAGAGCGAGACCTTCTTCACCCGGGACCTGCGCCGGGCCGTCGCGTCCCACTACCGGGTGGGGGAGGAGGCGCGCAGCTGGGGCGTGATGGGCAACTCCACCGGTGGTTACTGCGCACTCAAGATGACCATGCGCCATCCCCGGGCGTTCTCCGCCGGAGCGGGACTCTCGGGCACATACGAGGCACCGATCGACGCCTCCACCGGGGACCTCTTCGCCGGCAGCAAGAGGCTGGAGAAGGAGAACGACCTGCTGTGGCGGCTGGACCACCTCCCGATGCCGCCGGTCTCGCTGCTGCTCGCCACCAGCAGGAGGGGCGAGGGCAACTACCAGGACACCCTGACCTTCGTCGCCAAGGCGAAGCGGCCGCTGCGGGTGTCGACGCTGATCCTGGACAGCGGCGGCCACAACTTCACCACCTGGAACCGCGAGGTGCCCCCGGCGCTCGACTGGCTGACGAATCGTCTCAGCGCCCCCTGATCCAGGAAACCGGGCCCTGTCCGGGCCTACGCCCCCGCCACCGTCTCCAGGTCCACGTCCGCGCGGGGAATCGCGTTCGCGTCCGCGTCGATCGAGCGCCGGAGGGCTTCATGGAGCCGGGCCGGGGTGAGGACGCCGAGAAAGCGGTCGCCGTCGAGGACGGCGATCCAGCCCGCGTCGTGCTGGAGCATGGTGCTGAAGGCCTGTTTCAGCGACGAGCCGACCGGCAGCCAGGCCGCCATCCGGCGGGCGTGTTCGCGGACCGTACCCGAGGTCCCGGAGGCCGTCGCGTCCCGGGAGAGCCAGCCGTGGAGGTGGTTCGAGTCGTCCAGGACCACCGCCCAGCGCGCACCGTCCGCGGCGAGGCGGCCCGAGGCCTTGGACAGCGGATCGTCGAGGTGGACGACCGGCGGCTGTTCGAGATCGCCCGGCTCGATCGTCGTCACCGACAGCCGCTTCAAGCCACGGTCCGCGCCGACGAAGTCGGCCACGTACGGTGTGGCGGGCGCGCCCAGTACCACAGCAGGCGGGCCCAACTGTTCGATCCGGCCCTGCCCGTAGACCGCGATCCGGTCGCCCAGCCGCACCGCCTCCTCGATGTCGTGGGTCACGAAGAGCACGGTCTTGCGGACGGTCGCCTGGAGCTTCAGGAACTCGTTCTGGAGGTGTTCCCGCACGACCGGGTCGACGGCTCCGAACGGTTCGTCCATCAGCAGGACGGGCGGGTCCGCCGCGAGTGCCCGGGCGACACCGACGCGCTGCCGCTGCCCGCCCGACAGCTGGTCGGGGTACCGGTCGCCGTAGACGGAGGGGTCGAGGCCGACCAGGTCGAGCAGTTCGGCCGCGCGCGCACGGCCCTTCCCGGGGTGCCAGCCCAGAAGATGGGGCACGGTCGCCGTGTTGTCCAGCACCGTCTTGTGCGGGAACAGGCCGACCTGCTGGATGACGTAGCCGATCCGGCGGCGCAGCTTCACGGGGTCGACCGTCGAGATGTCACGGCCGTCGAGGAGGATGCGTCCTGAGGTGGGCTCGATCAGCCGGTTCACCATCTTCATGGTGGTGGTCTTGCCGCAGCCCGACGGTCCGACGAGCGTGACCAACTCCCCCTCGGTGACCTCGAAGGACAGGTCGTCGACGGCGGTGGTGCCGTCGGGGTAGCTCTTGGTGACGTGCTCGAAGCGGATCATGGCTCCCCATTGTGGCCGCTACCGGCCCGGTTCCTGTGAAGAACGTATTGCGGCGGTGTGGCAGTTCTCACCGATTGTCAGTCCTTGGGGATAGGGTCGCCAGGCATTGAACCACCGGGCGAGAGAGGGGGACGGACGTGAGTGCGCGCAGCTGTCTGGCGGCGAACGACTGGATGTGCGGGACATACGTCCGTACGCGCAGTCAGGAGCTGCTGGACGCCACGGTCCAGCACGTCGGGATCACGGCGGCCTCGGTCGCCATCGGCCTGCTGCTGGCCTTCCCGCTGGCGCTGCTCGCCCGGCACCGGCCGGTCTTCGCGGGGCCGGTCCTCGGGCTGACCACGGTCCTCTACACCGTGCCGTCGCTCGCGATGTTCGCCCTGCTGATGCCGGTGTTCGGTATTTCCGCCTCGGTCGTGGTGACGGGCCTGGTGCTCTACTCCCTGACGGTGCTGGTGCGGAACATTCTCACGGGCCTGGAGGCGGTGCCCGAGGAGGCGCGGGAGGCCGCCCGCGGGATGGGTTACGGGCCCTGGCGGCTGCTGTTCGGCGTGGAGCTGCCGCTCGCCCTGCCCGCGCTCATGGCGGGTGCGCGGATCGCCACGGTGTCGGCGGTGTCGCTGACCACGGTCGGAGCGATCGTCGGGTACGGCGGCCTGGGCAATCTCATCTACGAGGGGATGGGGAGCAACTTCAAGGCGCAGGTGCTGACGGCCTCCGTGCTGTGCGTGGTGCTGGCCGTGCTGGCGGATGTGCTGCTGCTCGGCCTGCAGCGCCTGCTGACGCCCTGGGCGCCGGGCCGCCGGCGCGCTGCCGGCCGTAGCCGCCTACGCCCGGTCCGGATCCGTCCGGTGAGGGCGGGCTGAGCGGTATGGGAGCGATGGCGGACGCCTGGACGTGGCTGACCACGGGCGCCAACTGGGCAGGGGAGGGCGGCGCCTGGTACCGGCTGGGCGAGCATGTCCGGCTGACCGCCGCGTGTCTGGCGCTGGCCTGTGCGATCGCGCTGCCGCTCGCGCTCTGGCTCGGCCATGTGGGCAGGGGCGGGGCGCTGGCGGTGAACATCTCCAACGCCGGGCGTGCGGTCCCCACGTTCGCGGTGCTCGTGCTGCTGACCCTCACTCCGCTCGGCAAGTACGGCGATCTGCCGACGATCATCGCGCTGGTGCTGTTCGCCGTACCGCCGCTGCTGACCAACGCCTACGTCGGGATGCGCGAGGCGGACCGGGACGTCGTGGAGGCCGCGCGGGGTATGGGGATGTCCGGCGCCCAGCTGCTGACGCGGGTCGAACTCCCGCTCGCCTTCCCCCTGATCATGACGGGGGTCCGGTCGGCGGCGGTGCAGGTGGTCGCGACGGCGACGCTCGCCGCGCTGCCCGGCGGCGGTGGCCTGGGCAGGATCATCACGGCGGGCTTCAACACCTACGACACCCCGAAGGTGGTGGCCGGGGCGATTCTGGTCGCCCTGCTGGCCCTGCTCGTCGAAGCGCTGCTGGCGCTGGCGCAGTGGGCTCTCCACCCCATGAGGCGGCGGCGGAGGGCTCTCCCGGCCACGGTTGCCTGAACGACCCACGGAACGACTACCAGCTGGATGGTGAACCCCATGAGCAGAACCCCGCGGATCACGCGTGGCACACGGGCGGCGGGCGCGGCCCTGGCCGTGGCCGCGCTGACGGCCGGGCTGGCCGGGTGCGGCGGCGAGAGCCTGGAGAGCAAGGAGGGCGGCTCCGGCTCGGAGGGCGGCGGAGGCAAGAAGGGCTCGCTGGTCGTGGGTTCGGCCGGTTTCACCGAGTCCGCGCTCCTGGCCGAGCTCTACTCCCAGCTGCTGTCGGACGCCGGATACGGCACGACCATCAAGACGCTGAAGAACCGGGAACTCTACGAACCCGCCCTGGAGAAGGGCCAGATCGACGTCGTACCGGAATACGCCGCTACGCTTGCCGAATTCCTCAACGCGAAGAAGAACGGACCGAAGGCGAAGCCCGTCGCGTCCAGTGATGTGGACCGGACCGTCGAGGCGTTGAAGAAGCTCGCCGCGCCGAAGGGGCTCAAGGTCCTCCCGGCAGGTGAAGCGGTCGATCAGAACGCCTTCGCGGTGACCGAGGAATTCGCGCGGAAGCACCATCTCAAAACCCTCTCCGACCTGGGGAAGTCGAAGCAGAAGATCAAACTCGCGGCGGGTGACGAGTGCGACCTCCGCCCCTTCTGCCGCCCCGGGCTCGAGAAGACGTACGGCATCGACATCACCGGCGTCGACCCCAAGGGCGTCGGCACTCCGCCCGCCAAGCAGGCGGTCAAGGACGGCACGGACCAACTGGTGCTGACCACGACGACCGACGCCACCCTCGAGGACTTCGGCCTGGTGCTGCTGGAGGACGACAAGGGCCTGCAGAACGCCGACAATGTGCTGCCCGTGGTGAACGCGGATGACGCGGGCGACAAGGAGATCGAGGCGGCTCTCGGCAAGCTCACGAAGGTTCTGACGACCGAGGATCTCATCGAGTTGAACCGCAAGGTCGACGCGGAGCGGCAGAAGCCCGCGGATGTCGCCGGCGAGTACCTGGAGTCGAAGGGATTGCTGGGGAAGTAACCGGCCGAAAACAGATGGGCCACCGGGTCCCCAGACACACCGGGCGCACGGTAAGTTTCTGGCCATGCCACGTGGACGCCACCGCCATTCACCACCCCTGCACAGGCTACTTCCCCCTGCGGCGGTCGCCGGCGCGTCAGTTGCCTGCTCCGTCGCTGCCTGGCTGATAGGCGACCCTTGGGCGCTCCGCGTGCTGGTAGCGGCCGCGACCGCCTCCGCTGTCGTCGGCGCGGTCCTGATGCGCAACTGGGACCGCGCCGCCGGCAAGCGCGTCGCCGACCTCAAGAACGCCCGGGCGCGCGACGAGTGGCGCACCGATGAGCGGATCGCCGAACTCGAAACGGACCTCGAGGAGTCGCGCGAGATCCGCACCGCACTCGAGGCCAGGCTCCGGGGCAAGCGCGGCGAACTCGCCCGGCTGCGCAATGAACACGCCGAACTTCTCCGCCGCTACGCCACCGCCGAGACCGAACGCGCCAGCGCCCTCGAAGGCCGTCGGCAGCTCGCACTGGAGGCCGCCGCGCCGGCCAAGGCGCTGCCCGCCACCACGGCCGCTCTCGACGGCAACGGCGCTCCCACGCCCAGCGCGTACCTCAAGGCGGACAAGGCACTCACCGAGCTGGTCCGCAACGGCGCCCGGCAGCAGGCGCAGCGCACGGTCGCGGCGGCCCGCCGCCGCGATCTCGCCGAGCGACGGGAGGCGGGGGAGCGGAAGGGGAAGCACGCGGCGGCCGCCGGGAAGGAAGCCCGCTCCCGTACGGCCGCCGATGACGACACCGCGAAGGACACCCCGCCCGAGGAGCACCACAAGGTGCCTGCCGCGGCGGCGGTGGTGCCGTATGCCCCGCTCCGCCGCCCCGCCGTGCGCGACGCGGGTGGTTTCGACTTCTTCGGTACGCAGACGGCGGACGACGCCGGAGAGCCGACCGGGGGCGGGCGTCCGGAGTCGACCGCCACCGCCCCGGGCCCGGACGAGGACTTGGCCGACGTCGTCGGCGCGGAGGCTCTCGCCGAGCACGAGGCGAGCAAGGCGGAGGAGGCCCGCCCGGTGGACGACGCCGACCGGAGCGAGGACGTGAGCGGTTCGGCCGAAGCGGGCCCGGAGGACGACGCCGTGGCCGAGGGCGACGCGGGCCAGGGCGCGGAGGACGCGGGTGCGGCGGGTGAGCCGGTCGAGAAGGACGAACCGGGTGCGGCGGACGCATCAGAGGCGGCGGACGAGTCGGGTGAGGTCATCGACCTCACCGAGCACGACGAGACCGAGCAGATCGACGTCCGCGAGCTGCGGGCCCACACCTCGTAGGAGGCAGGGGTCGCGGGGGCGTCCGACTCCGGGTCGGCGCCCCCGTTCTCCTTGTCCCCTCCGTGTGGACTACTTGTCGATGTCGCCGACGACGAAGAACAGCGAGCCGAGGATCGCGACCATGTCCGCGACCAAGGTCCCCGGCAGCAGTTCGGTCAGTGCCTGGATGTTGTTGTACGAGGCCGAGCGCAGCTTGAGCCGGTACGGCGTCTTCTCGCCCTTCGACACCAGGTAATAGCCGTTCAGGCCGAGCGGGTTCTCCGTCCACGCGTACGTGTGGCCCTCCGGGGCCTTGAGGACCTTCGGCAGCCGCTGGTTGACCGGACCCTGCGGCAGCTCCGCGAGCCGGTCCAGGCAGGCGTCGGCCAGATCCAGCGCGTTGTGGGTCTGGTCCAGCAGACATTCGAAGCGGGCCAGACAGTCGCCCTCGGACCGGGTGGCCACCCTCAGCACGTCCTGCAGCTCCCCGTACGCGAGATACGGCTCGTCACGCCGGAGGTCGAAGTCGACGCCCGAGGCGCGGGCGATGGGCCCGCTCACTCCGTAGGCGTGCACCGTTTCGCGCGACAGCACGCCGACCCCGCGGGTGCGCCCCCGGAAGATCTCGTTGCCGAGAACCAGCCGGTCGAACACGTCCATCCGCGACCGGCAGTCGGTCACCGCCTGCCGGGCCCGGCCGAGCCACCCGGCCGGGAGGTCCTCCTTGAGCCCGCCGACCCGGTTGAACATGTAGTGCATCCGGCCGCCGGAGATCTCCTCCATGACGTGCTGCAGCTCCTCGCGCTCGGTGAACGCGTGGAAGATCGGGGTGATTCCGCCCAGTTCGAGGGGGTACGAGCCGAGGAACATCAGATGGTTGAGCACCCGGTTCAGCTCGGCGAGCAGCGTCCGCGTCCATACGGCGCGCTCCGGCACCTCCATGCCGAGCATCCGCTCGACCGCGAGCACGACGCCCAGTTCGTTCGAGAAGGCCGACAGCCAGTCGTGGCGGTTGGCGAGCATGATGATCTGGCGGTAGTCGCGGGCCTCGAACAGTTTCTCCGCGCCCCGGTGCATATAGCCGATCACCGGCTCGGCGTGCTGGATCCGCTCGCCGTCGAGCACGAGCCGCAGCCGCAGCACACCATGCGTGGACGGGTGCTGAGGCCCGATGTTGAGCACCATGTCCGTGCTCTCGGCCGCACCGCCGATCCCGACTGTCGTCTCCGTCATGGGAACAGTCTCGCAGCTCCTCCGCCCGCCTACGCTGGTGGCATGGATTCGGGGACGGGGACGGGGCGGGAAGCCGAGGCGGACACCGGCGGCGGCCTCGGCGCGGACACGGGTACGCATACGGGGACGCGTACCGGGGCGGATGCGGGGACGGGTACCGGAGCGGTGTGGACCGGGCTGCCCCGGGGACTGCTGCGGCTGCGGCGGCTGATCCTCGTGGGGACGCTGGTGCCGCTCGCCGCGGCGGCCGCGGCGGTGCTCTGGCCGCTGGCGGGACCGGGCTGGGCCGCGCTCGCGGCCGTACCGCTCCTGGCCCTCGGCTGCTGGGGCTGGTGGCTGCTGGAGCGCAACTGGCGCTCCTGGCGGTACGCGGAGCGCGCCGACGACCTGCTGCTCAGCCGCGGGGTGCTGTGGCGGGAGCTGACCGTCGTCCCGTACGGACGGATGCAGCTGGTCGAAGTCACCTCCGGGCCGCTCGAACGGCGCTTCGGGCTGGCGAGTGTGCAGCTGCACACGGCTGCCGCCGCCAGCGACGCCCGTATCCCCGGGCTGCTCCCCGAGGAGGCGTCGCGGCTGCGCGAACGTCTCACGGAGCTCGGCCAGGCCCGATCGGCCGGGCTGTGACGGGGGCGGAGGCGGTACGGCCGGTGGCGGCCGAGCCGGTGGAGCGGCGGCTGCACCCGGTCACACCGCTGCGCCGGGCCTGGGCGCCCGTCGCCGTCGTGGCGGGATTCGCGGTCCACGACCTGGACCAGGCCCACCAGTGGATCAGTCGGCTGTCAGTGGGGCCGGCGCTGACCGGCCTCGCCGTGCTGGTGCCGTCGGCCGCTGCCTATGGCTTCCTGTCCTGGTGGTTCACCCATTTCGCGGTCACCGACACCGAGCTGCGTATCCGCACCGGCCTTCTCTTCCGGCGCTCCGCGCACATCCGGCTGGACCGTCTGCAGGCCGTGGACGTCACCCAGCCGCTGCTGGCCCGCTTCATCGGTGTCGCCAAACTCAAGCTCGACGTCATCGGCACGGAGGACAAGGACGAGCTCGCCTTCCTGAGCGAGAAGGACGCGCGGGCACTGCGGGCCGAGCTGCTGGCACGGGCCGCGGGCATCGCGCCGGAGGCGGTGCGGGCCGCGGGCGAGGCGCCCGTACGGCAGCTGGTGCGGGTCGACCCGAAGACCCTCGCCCTGTCGCTGCTGCTGATGGCGGGCGTCTGGGGCGCCCTGGCGGCGGCGGCCGTCGGACCGCCGGTGGTGTGGCTGGTGAGCGACAGCCTGTGGGCGGCCCTCGCGGCCGCACTGCCCTTCCTGGGCGCGGTGTGGGCGAGCAGCGCCGGCCGCTACATCGCGGAGTACGACTGGACGGTGGGCGAGTCCCCGGACGGCCTCCGGCTCGACCACGGGCTGCTCGACCGCGAGCACGAGACGGTCCCGCCGGGGCGGGTGCAGACCGTACGGATCGTCGAGCCGCTGCTGTGGCGCCGGCGCGGGTGGGTCCGTGTCGAGCTGGATGTGGCCGGTTCCGACAACGGCGTGCTGCTGCCGGTCGCCGAACGGGCCGTCGCGGAAGAGATCATCGGCCGTGTCCTGCCGGGCGTCGATCTGCGTGCGGTGACGGCCGCACTGGAGCCGCCGCCGCGGCGTGCCCGCTGGTGCGTGCCGGTGTGGTGGCGCGGCCACGGCTTCGCGGCCGACGGGAAGGTCTTCGCGGCCCGGCACGGGTTGCTCGGCCGTTCGCTGGCCCTGGTCCCGCACGCGAAGGTGCAGAGCGTACGGCGCGCTCAGGGTCCGTGGGCGCGCCGGTATGGGCTGGCGGACGTCCATGTGGACACGGGCGCGAACAAGACGGTGACGGCCCGCCTCCGTGACGTCGGCGAGGCCGCCGGGATCACCGAGGCCCAGGCGGACCGCTCCCGGACGGGCCGCCGCGAGGCCCTCCCGGACCGCTGGCTGACGGAGAACCAGGCCTGAACGTCCCACCGCTGCCGACGACCGTGCTGGTCACGTGGGGCGCCGCCCGGTCAGCGCTGCGTACGGTCGCCGCTGCGTCCGATCATTCCGCCCTCACGCCGTTGTCCTCAGGCCGCGACACGATGAGCACGGCACCGGCGAGTGCTGCTCACCCGATGACGACCCGGTCCTGACGACGCCGGTGGTCGGGCCACGGCCGGGTCCGCCCATGCCGGTGGTCGGTTGCGGCCGTACCCACGCCGGTGGTCGGTTACGGCCGTGTACCTCCCACCCCGAGGTCCGAACCAGGGCGGTCCCTTACCGCCTCCGTCCGGTCACGACCCCACCCGGCTACGTCGAGACGTGTCACCAGCCGTGGCCGGCCACGGACCGGGATCGATCACGCATCTCGCTGTCCGGCAGGCCCGGCCGCCGTTCCGCCGCGACCCGCCTCCGACGGCTCCCGCGCGGCAACCGCCGGGTCCTCTCCCGCCACACCCACCGGCTGGACCAGCCAGCCGAACGCCCCCAGGCCCGCCGGGTCGGTGAGTTCCGCTGCCTCACCGGCCGAGCTCAGGGCCCGTAGATAGGCGGCGGGGTCGCTGGACGCGAGCAGGAGCGGTGGACGGCCGCCGGCCACGCCCAGGTCCCGGAGGGCATCGCGCTGCGTGATCAGTGCGGGTCCGGTGGGGCCACCGGGCAGCAGCGGGGTGGGTCCGGGTGCCCACGCGCGCGTGGCGGGTCGGGAGTCCGCCGCCCGCCCGTCCGGGTCCGTACCCGCCCCGGCTCCCGCCGCCTCCGCACACGCGTCGAGCGCCACATGCGCCGTTATGTCGCACGACCCGTCCGGTACGGGCCGGACCTCACGGCCGTCGCGGAAGCCCGTCAGCGTGCCGAAGGGCGGCCGGTCCGCGCGGGTGTGGGCGTAGTCGACGGCGACGGCGAGACCGCGGTGCAGACAGCGGACGGCCCGTGCCCACGCCTCGTCCCGCGGGCGGCCGATCTCCGCGCGCAGCCCCGGTTCCCCTGTCAGCGGCCACCAGCGGTTCAGCCACGCGGCGTCCTCGTCCGAGACGGCCCCGCCCGTGGTCTCCGCGCCGTCCGCCCGGACCAGCACATACCGGAGCGTGCCGTCCGTCCCCGTCTCGGCGATGTCCACGGGCACGTTGTCCAGCCACTCGTTCGCGAACACCAGCCCTGTCACGGACCCCGCCTCCGGGAGCTCACCGCGCCAGTCGATGCGCCGGTCGAGCCCCGCCGGCCGCGCCGAGCGCTCCACGGCGCACGGCCGCAGCCGTGCGCGCAGGTTCCGGTCCGCCGCCGCCAGGACGCCTTCCAGCAGCTCACCTCGGCCCGCCCCGACATCCACCAGCGCCAGCTCGTCCGGCCCGCCCAGCGCCCGGTCCACCCGGCGCAGCAGCTCGGCGACGGCCGAGGCGAAGAGCGGGGACGCGTGCACGGAGGTACGGAAGTGGCTCGCGGGCCGCTCCCGTACGAAGAAGCCCTCCGCGCCGTAGAGCGCCTCTTCGGCCGCTTCTCGCCAGCCCCGCCACCGTCCCGTGTCGCTCACCACGCCCCCACCGTAGGGGCGAGGGCGTACGCCGGATCCATCCACCTTGCGGAGTACGCCTCCGGCGCAGGATCGGCCCTCCGGTTGACCCCTGCACGTATGTGCCATACCTACGCTGGGTGACGTGCAGCGCCTCTACGCCTTCCTCCGCAGGCATCCGACGGAGGTCGATACTCTCTGGGCCGTCCTCCTGCTCGGGCCCAGCAGCCTGTGGATGCTGCAGGACGGCCTCGGCCGGGGGCAGCGGATCGCGGCGGTCGTCATCACGCTCGCGCTGTGCACCGTGATCTCCCAGCGCCGCCGTGCCCCGGAGAGGGCGCTGCTGCTGGCGGCCGGAGCGGGCGTCGCCCAGCTGGTCACGGACGTCGGGAAGTTCCCGGCCGACTTCGCGATGCTGGTGGCCATCTACACCGCGGCCGCCAACGGTGCCCTCTGGGCCTCCCGTTTCGCTCTCATCGGCGGCCTCACCGCCCCGACGATCGCCAACCTCCGCTGGTCGGAGGGGTATATGAGCGGCTGGGAGCACACCGTCGCCACGGTCTTCATGACCGTCCCCTTCGCGCTCGCCTGGGTGCTCGGCGACTCGCTCCGCACCCGCCGCGCGTACTACGCACAGCTCGAGGAGCGCGCCGCGCGCCTGGAGAAGGAGCGGGAGGCGCAGTCGAAGATGGCCGTCGCCGCCGAGCGGGCCCGGATCGCCCGGGAGCTGCACGATGTGGTCGCCCACAATGTGTCGGTGATGGTCGTGCAGGCGGATGGTGCCGCGTACGTCCTCGACGCGGCGCCCGAGCAGGCCAAGCAGGCCCTGGAGACCATCTCCGGCACCGGCCGCCAGGCGCTCGCCGAGATGCGGCGGCTGCTCGGGGTGCTGCGCACGGGGGAGCCCGGGGAGGGCGGCGACTATGTGCCGCAGCCCGACGTCGGACAGCTCGACGACCTCATCGAGCAGGTGCGGGGCGCGGGGCTCGCCGTGGACTTCAAGGTCGAGGGCAGCCCGCGGCCGCTGCCCAGCGGCGTCGAGCTGACCGCGTACCGGATCGTGCAGGAGGCGCTCACCAACACCCGTAAGCACGGCGGCCCGGAAGCCGGTGCGATCGTCCGCCTCACCTACGGCGACGCCGAACTGGACCTGCTCGTCGAGGACGACGGGCGAGGGGCGCAGCAGGAGCTGTACCAGGAGGGCGGCGCGGACGGCCTCGGCCATGGGCTGATCGGGATGCGGGAGCGCGTCGGTATGGTCGGCGGTCGGCTCGACGCGGGGCCGCGACCGGGAGGGGGATTCCGGATCAGCGCGGTGCTGCCGTTGAAGCCGGCCCACTGACCCGGGTCCGGGTGCGGGCGCGCTGCCCGTCGGCCCGCGACCGCATGACCGTACGACCGAACACCGGCGACGTCGGCGACAACGGCGACCCGCCCGGACGAACCCGCGGCCGGAAGACCGGCCCACCACGGTTCAACTGCCCAGCCACGAAGGCACGAAGGCACGAAAGGGAAACATCGCAGATGTCGATCCGCGTGATGCTCGTCGATGACCAGGTGCTGCTGCGCACCGGGTTCCGCATGGTGCTGCAGGCGCAGCCCGACATGGAGGTCGTCGCCGAGGCCGGGGACGGCACGGAGGCCCTGGAGGTGCTGCGCGGCACGACTGTGGACGTCGTCCTCATGGACGTCCGGATGCCGAGGATGGACGGGGTGGAGTCGACCCGCCGTATCTGCGCCGGCTCCGGCCGGGACGGCACCGGCGCCCCGCGCGTTCTGATCCTGACCACGTTCGACCTCGACGAGTACGCCTTCTCCGCACTGAAGGTCGGCGCCAGCGGCTTCATGCTCAAGGACGTGCCGCCGGCCGAGCTGCTGGCCGCGATCCGTGCCGTGCACAGCGGGGACGCCGTGGTGGCGCCCAGCACGACCCGCCGGCTCCTGGACCGCTTCAGCCCCATGCTTCCGAGCGCCGGTTCGGAACCTGCGCTCACCGGGCTGAAGAGGCTGACCGAACGGGAGCGGGAGGTGCTGCTCCTGGTCGCGCAGGGCCTGTCGAACGGCGAGATCGCGGCGCGGCTCGTCCTCTCCGAGGCCACGGTGAAGACGCATGTGGGCCGTATCCTCGCCAAACTCGACCTGAGGGACCGGGTGCAGGCGGTGGTGCTGGCGTACGAGACGGGGCTCGTCCGGGCGGGCGGCGGGGGCGCCCCGTAGCGGCTCCGCGCTCGGGCGCCCGCGGTCAGCACCCCTGCACCGCCGCCCTCTTCAGGAACGGGGCTATCCCGCTCCAGGAAGCCCGTGACCGCCTCCGCGACATCCGTCGCCGTCCATTCCAGCCCGGGTGCCGCCACGGTCACCTCCGTCGCCGCGAGGCCGGTACCGGTGCGTCGCCCCACACCCGGCACAGCGCCGTCCCGGTCTTCGCCGGCTGCCGCACCCCGGCTTCGTTCAGCACCTCCGCCCGGTGGGCAGCCACACCTGGAACTGAGGGGTGTGAGGGGGCTCCGGCTGGGATCCGGAAAACGGCCGTCAGGGCGTCCCGCAGCGCCTTCGCGACGACCTTGGCGTGGGCCACGTACTCAGGCAGCCGCGGCGGTTCCCGGTCCAGCCCGCCCGTCACGGGGCCGGCGGACTCCCGTGAGGCGTCTGTCCACAGGCGGTGGACAGCGCAGAATCCTCCGGAAACACTCGCGTAGCATGGCCAGGACACGTCCGGTACCCCTGGCGGACTGGAACGGAAGGCCGTCCCCGCGTGAACGCACCACATCACCCAGATCCCAAGGACCGCCCCGCGCGGCTCACTGTCGGCGTTGTCGGGGCGGGCCGTGTGGGGCCCGCGCTTGCCGCGTCCCTGCAGCTCGCCGGGCATCGCCCGGTCGCCGTGTCCGGGGTCTCCGACGCCTCTCTGCGGCGGGCCGCGGCCCTGCTTCCCGAGGTCCCCGTCGTACCGCCCGCCCAGGTCCTGGCCGATGCCGAGCTGGTGCTCCTCACCGTGCCCGACGACGCCCTCCCGGGCCTCGTCGAAGGGCTGGCCGAGACCGGCGCCGTACGCCCCGGGCAGCTGCTGGTGCACACCTCCGGCCGTTACGGCACCGCCGTCCTCGAACCTGCCCAGCGCGCCGGCGCCCTCCCCCTCGCCCTGCACCCCGCCATGACCTTCACCGGCACGGCCGTCGATGTGCAGCGGCTGGCCGGATGCTCCTTCGGGGTCACCGCGCCCGAGGAGCTGCGGCTGGCCGCCGAGGCGCTGGTCATCGAGATGGGCGGGGAGCCCGAGTGGATCGAGGAGGCGGCCCGCCCGCTCTACCACGCGGCCCTCGCACTCGGTGCGAACCACCTCGTCACCCTGGTCGCCCAGTCCATGGAACTGCTGCGTACAGCCGGTGTGGAGGCCCCCGACAGGATGCTGGGCCCGCTCCTCGGCGCCGCGCTGGACAACGCTCTGCGCTCCGGTGACGCCGCCCTCACGGGGCCTGTCGCCCGCGGTGACGCCGGCACGGTCGCGGCCCATATCGCGGAGCTGCGCGAGCACGCGCCCCAGGCCGTCGCCGGATACCTGGCGATGGCCCGTACGACCGCGGACCGCGCCCTCGCGCACGGGATGCTGAAGCCGGAGCTGGCGGAGGACCTGTTGGGTGTCCTCTCGGACGGAGGTCGCTGAGATGTTCGGCAAGCGCGCCGCGGTGAAGGAGCGCCAGGTCCATCTGGCGCGCACCCGCCGTGAACTCGAGGACGTCGAGGACGACTGGTTCGAGGACAACACCCGCACCGTCGTGGTGATGACGATGGGCGCCCTGCACGAGGGCCACGCCACGCTGATCCGTGAGGCCCGCCGCCGCGCGGGGCAGACGGGCATGGTCGTGGTGACCGTCTTCGTCAATCCGCTCCAGTTCGGCCCGAACGAGGACTTCGACCGCTACCCGCGGACCCTGGACGCGGATGTGGAGGTGTGCCGGGCGGCGGGCGCCGACGTGGTGTTCGCCCCGACCGTCGACACCGTCTACCCGCACGGACAGCCGCAGGTACGGATCGCCGCGGGCCCGATCGGCGAGCGTTGGGAAGGCGCCACCCGCCCGGGCCACTTCGACGGCATGCTCACCGTCGTCAACCGGCTCCTGGGGATCACCGGCGCCGACTACGCCGTCTTCGGCGAGAAGGACGCACAGCAACTGACGCTGATCCGGCGGATGGTGCTCGATCTGGGGCTGGATCAGGACGTAGAGATCATCGGCGTCCCCACGGTCCGGGAATCGGACGGCCTCGCGCTCTCCAGCCGCAACCGCTACCTCTCCGGGGAGGAGCGGAAAACGGCGCTCTCACTGTCCCGGGCGCTGTTCGCGGCCCGTGAGGCGGGACGGCTCGCCGCGGGCGGCGTCGCCGTACCGGAGGAGGGGGGCGGCGACGACCTCGTACCGCCCGACCCGAGCGCCGCACAGCCGGACCCGAGCGGTGCCGTCGCACAGCCGGACGCGGGCGGCGCCGTCGCACCCACGCACGCGGGAGGTGGCGTGGACCGCTCCGCCCGCGCCGACGGTTCCGGCGCCCCCGCGGCCGTCGCCGACCCCGATGCCGTACGCGCCGCCGGGCAGGCCGTCCTCGACGAGGCGGCCCGCCTCGACCCGCCGCTCGACGTCGACTATCTGGCGCTGGTCGACGCCGCCGACTTCACCGACGTCCCGCCGGACTTCCGCGGGGAGGCCGTGCTGGCGGTGGCGGCCAAGGTCGGTACGACGCGCCTGATCGACAACGTCCGTCTGCAGTTCGGAGCCGCCCGATGAGGCCTCACCCCACCCCGCAGCGAGGCCTGGCGGCCGTCGCGCCCCTGACCGCGGCGGCGCCCGCCTTCTCCTGGAGCGATCGATGACCGCCGCCCACATACCCCCGGCCGCACCCGAGGCGCATCCGCTCACCCTGCGTGCCCCCGCGCCCGGCTGGGCCATCGAGGCCGATGTGGTCGTCGTGGGATCCGGTGTCGCCGGTCTCACCGCGGCGCTGCGCTGTGCCGCCGCCGGCCGGAGGACCGTCGTCGTGACGAAGGCGCGGCTCGACGACGGCTCCACCCGCTGGGCACAGGGAGGCATCGCCGCCGCGCTCGGCGAGGGCGACACCCCCGAACAGCACCTCGACGACACCCTGGTCGCGGGCGCGGGGCTCTGTGACGAGCGGGCCGTACGCACCCTGGTCACCGAAGGACCCGACGCCGTACGGCGGTTGATCGCGACGGGCGCGCACTTCGACACGTCCGAGGAGACCGGTGAGATCGCGCTGACCCGTGAAGGGGGCCACCACCGGCGCCGGATAGCGCACGCGGGGGGCGACGCGACGGGTGCGGAGATCTCCCGGGCGCTCGTCGAAGCCGTGCGCGACGCCGGAGCCGCTCCCGACGCGTCCGACGAGGGACGGGGGAGGATCGAGACCGTCGAGAACGCCCTCGTCCTGGATCTGCTCACCGACGACGAGGGCCGTACCGCGGGCGTCAGCCTGCACGTCATGGGGGAGGGGCAGCGCGACGGCGTCGGGGCCGTCCACGCCCGCGCCGTCGTCCTCGCCACCGGGGGCATGGGGCAGGTCTTCTCCGCCACGACCAACCCCGCTGTCTCCACCGGAGACGGTGTGGCCCTCGCGCTGCGTGCCGGAGCCGAGGTGAGCGACCTCGAATTCGTCCAGTTCCACCCCACCGTCCTCTACCTGGGCCGGGACGCCGAGGGACAGCAGCCGCTGGTCTCCGAGGCCGTCCGCGGCGAAGGCGCGTACCTCGTCGACGCGGACGGTGAACGCTTCATGCGCGGTCAGCACGAGCTGGCCGAGCTGGCCCCCCGCGACATCGTCGCCAAGGGGATCATGCGGCGTATGCAGGAGCAGGGCGTCGACCACATGTATCTGGATGCCCGTCACTTCGGTGCCCGGATGTGGGAGAACCGCTTCCCCACCATCCTCGCCGCCTGCCGCGCCCATGGCATCGACCCGGTGACCGAGCCCATCCCGGTCGCGCCCGCCGCGCACTATGCGTCCGGTGGCGTACGGACCGATCTGCGCGGACGTACGACCGTCCCCGGTCTCTACGCGTGCGGCGAAGTCGCCTGCACCGGGGTGCACGGCGCGAACCGCCTCGCCTCCAACTCCCTCCTCGAAGGCCTGGTCTTCGCCGAGCGCATCGCCGCCGACATCACTTCCGACGGTGCTTCGGGTGCGGGTGCGGACCGGGCGGCGGCCTCCGCACGGGAGACGCCGCCTGCCGGGAGCGGCCCGGGAGCGGAGCACGCGGATCACCCGGCGTCCTCCGCACCGGAAGCGGCCTCCGAGACCCCCGCCACGGTCCCGGCGACCGGCGAGCGCGGCTCCGGTCACGCCTCCGGCGGGCACTCGGCCCTACCCCTCCTCGGCCTGGAGTCCCGCTTCGTGATCCAGCGGATCATGACCAACGGGGCGGGCGTCCTCCGCAGCGCCGACAGTCTCGCGTCGGCGGCTCTGGCCCTGGACGCCCTGCACACCGAGGCCGTGGCAGACCTGGGCCGGGACGGGAAGACCGCCGAACCCTGTGTCGAGACCTGGGAGGCCACGAACCTCCTGCTCGTCTCGCGGGTTCTGGTCGCCATGGCCCGCCGGCGCGAGGAGACCCGCGGCTGCCACTGGCGCGAGGACCACCCCGACCGCGACGACGAGCGCTGGCGCCGCCACCTGGCGGCGCGGCTCACTCCGTCGGCAGAACTGGTGATCAGCACCACAGGAACGGCAGACTTCCCGCCGGTGACCCCGCCGCCGGGCGCCGACGACGGAACCGCGGACCGGGACAGGCCCACGCCCGCTCCGGCCACCACCCCGCAGCAGGCAGCCGGACGGCGTTCTCCGCTGTCCCATCGGACCGACCCATCAACCCCGCGAGGGAGTCGTAAAACGTGAGCACCGCCGACGACCGTCCACAGCCTGTGGACCTCCCCCTGCTCCAGATCGGCGGCCCCCCGGCCGACGACGGCCTGTCCAGTGGAGGCGGAGGCTGCGGTGACGTCTGCGGCTGCGAGGGGGACGACGACGCCTTCGGCCTCGACCCGATGGAGTGCGGTCTCGACCCCTCTCTCGCGGAACTGCTCGTGGACGCGGGCCTCGACCCGGTCCAGATCGAGGACATCGCGCATATGGCGATCGAGGAGGACCTCGACCACGGGGTGGACGTGACCACGGTCGCCACCATCCCCGAGGACGCCGTCGCCACCGGGGACTTCACGGCCCGCGAGGCAGGTACGGTGGCGGGCCTGCGCATCGCGGAGGCGATCCTCTCCGTCGTCTGCACCGACGAGTTCGAGGTCGAGCGGCACGTCGAGGACGGCGACCGCGTCGTGCCCGGCCAGAAGCTGCTGTCCGTCCGTACCCGCACCCGCGACCTCCTCACCGGCGAGCGCAGCGCCCTCAACCTGCTCTGCCGTCTGTCCGGCATCGCCACCGCCACGCGCGCGTGGGCCGACGTCCTGGAAGGCACCGGCGCGGCCGTCCGCGACACCCGTAAGACCACGCCGGGCCTGCGCTCCCTGGAGAAGTACGCGGTCCGCTGCGGCGGCGGCGTCAACCACCGGATGTCGCTGTCCGACGCCGCGCTGATCAAGGACAACCACGTCGTCGCCGCGGGCGGGGTCGCGGCGGCCTTCAAGGCCGTACGGACAGAGTTCCCGGACGTGCCCATCGAGGTCGAGGTGGACCGCCTCGACCAGATCGAGCCCGTGCTCCGGGAAGGCGCGGATCTCATCCTGCTCGACAACTTCTCCCCGGAGGGGACGCGCGAGGCCGTCGAGCTCGTCGCGGGCCGGGCCCGTCTGGAGTCCTCCGGCCGCCTCACCCTCCGGACCGCCCGCGACTACGCGGAGACCGGGGTCGACTACCTCGCCGTCGGCGCGCTCACCCACTCCTCGCCGATCCTCGACATCGGCCTGGACCTGTGCGAGGAGCAGGGCTGATGCTGCTCACCATCGATGTCGGCAACACCCACACCGTCCTCGGCCTGTTCGACGGCGAGGAGATCGTCGAGCACTGGCGCATCTCCACCGAGGCCCGCCGCACCGCCGACGAACACGCCGTGCTCCTCCAGGGCCTGATGGGTATGCACCCCCTGCTGGGGGACGAGCTGGGCGACGGCATCGACGGCATCTCCATCTGTTCGACGGTTCCCTCCGTCCTCCACGAGCTGCGCGAGGTCACCCGCCGTTACTACGGCGACGTCCCCGCCGTCCTCGTCGAACCGGGCGTCAAGACCGGCGTCCCGATCCTCATGGACAACCCGAAGGAGGTCGGGGCCGACCGGATCATCAACGCCCTGGCGGCCATCGAGCTCTACGGCGGCCCGTGCGTCGTCGTCGACTTCGGTACGGCCACGACGTTCGACGCGGTCTCGGCCCGCGGTGAGTACGTCGGTGGTGTGATCTCGCCCGGTATCGAGATCTCCGTGGACGCCCTGGGTGTGCGCGGTGCCCAGCTGCGCAAGATCGAACTGGCCCGCCCGCGCAGCGTGATCGGCAAGAACACCGTCGAGGCCATGCAGTCCGGCATCCTCTACGGCTTCGCGGGCCAGGTCGACGGCGTCGTGGAGCGCATGGCGCGCGAACTCGCCGATGACCCGGACGAGGTCACCGTGATCGCCACCGGCGGCCTCGCGCCGATGGTGCTCGGCGAGTCCTCGGTCATCGACGAGCACGAGCCCTGGCTGACGCTCATCGGGCTCCGCCTGGTCTACCAGCGCAACGTGTCCCGCAGTTAGGCCCTGGTCCGGCGACCGTGCCGACCGTTGGTGCCTGGGGTGGCTGGGGTGGCTGGGGTGACTGAGGAGGTGGCTGGGGATGTCTGGGTGCTTGTTGCCCAGGGTGTCCACGGCGCTCCGACCGGCCGGCGGGCCCTCGGGGCAGCCCGAGTACGCCCTTGGCCTTTCGGCAGGCCCCGCCCCGTTGGCCTTTCGGCAGGCCCCGCCGCGCCGGGCGGCTCCTTAGCCGGGCAGCGGTCGGCCGGAGGGCTGCCCGCCCCGTACGACCGCCAGCAGTGTCGCTCCGATCGCTGTGGGCTCGGCGGCGAACCACCTGTGCCGGGCTGCCGCGGCGGGGGTCGTCGCCGCCCGCGGGCGCCACAGCCCTGCGCCGCATCAGCGATCTCCGCTCGACCCGCCCCGCCCAGGGGGCGGCCGACACCCCCGACGTGCTGCGCTATGAGAAATTTGTCCGCTTAGCACTTAAAGTCGGTCCATGCCCACGCCCTACGGTTCCCGCGGTGCCATGGCGTTCAGCGCAGACGAGTTGCGCGTCCTGCGCCGCGCCCTCGCGCTCGCCCTGCAGCCCGCCTCCGCTCCCCTCGGACCCGGCCGGGAGGGGGAGGTGCAGGAGCTGTTCCGGCTCGCCGAAGCCGTGGACGAGGCGGTCCGTGAGGGCGGGAGGCTGCGCGCCTTTCTCATCGCCGACCTCGCCCGCTACCGCGCCGCCCTCCCCGGCGCCGCCGGCGGCTATGTGGAGCGGCTCCAGGACGCCCTGTCGGCCGGCTATATCCCCGGCGCCGAGGATCTCGCCGCACTGCGCGGACTCTGCGCGGCCCCGGCCGGACCGGCCGCGGGAGCCGAGGGCGAGGGCCGGCGTGTGCTGCTGCACCGCTGCGAGGTGCTGGCCGAGCAGGCCCTGCGTGCCCGGCTCGTACGCCAGGCCCCGGCCCGCCCTGCGGAAGACACGGTCCGCCTGGTCGCTCTGCCCGGCGGACGGGCGGCGGCCGACGAGCCGTCCAAGCCCAAGCCCAAGCCGGGGCCCGGCCCCAAGCCGAAGTCCGAACCGAAGTCCGAACCGAAGGCCGAACCCGAGTCCGAACCGAAGGGTGAGCCGAGGCGCGAGCCCAAGGGCGAGCCCAAGGCCGAGCCGAAGCCCCAACGCAAGCCGGGGCCGGAGAAGACTCCCGGCGAGCCGTCCCCGGCCGAGCCTCCCGGGCGTCCGGTGCCCACGCCTGCCGAGGTGTTCCCGCCGCGCCGCCGCCCCCAGGGGCCGCCGCATCACGGCCTGGAGCGGTTGGCCGCCGGCTGACTGGCTACTCTGGAGTCATGGAATACGTCTCCGCGCTTCTGCCCCCCATGGTGATGGCCATTGCCTTCATCGCGCTGGTCGTGACGATCGTGAAGAGCCAGGGCGGTGCCAACAAAGCCAAGGAGGATGCCGCGGTGGACGCCGCGCTCTCCCGCGCCGAGGCGGCGCACCCGCAGGCTTCGAACAGCGGCGACGCTCGGACCTGAGCACCCGATCACCCGATCACCAACAGGGCGTACGACTGGGAACATCCGTCCCGGGCGTACGCCTTTTCGCTGGGAAAATCAACCGGCATTCTGGACATCTGCCACTATTATTCCAATGTGCCTCGACGATTGGGTGACCTGGAAGACGCCGTGATGACGCGGGTGTGGCAGTGGAACCGCCCGGTCACCGTTCGAGAAGTGCTGGAAGACCTTCAGCAGGAACGCACCATCGCCTACACGACGGTCATGACCGTTATGGACAACCTGTATCAGAAGGGCTGGGTGCGGAGGGAAGCGGAAGGCCGCGCCTATCGATATGAGGCGGTCTCCACCCGCGCCGCGTACTCCGCGGCACTCATGAACGAGGCCTGGTCCACCAGTGACAACCCCGCCGCCGCACTAGTCGCCTTCTTCGGCATGATGTCGGCGGAACAGCGGGAAGCCCTGCGGGACGCCATGCGCGTCGTACAACTCGACGATCCCGATGGCGGGCCGGGAGACGCGGAGCGATAGCGTCCCCACATGTCCCCAGTATCAAAAGAGGTCACAGTCCGCCGGGCCAGGACGAGCGATGTACCCGCGCTCCGCCGTCTCATCGACGCGTACGTGCCCGAGGGGATCCTGCTCGACAAAGCGATGGTGACCCTTTACGAGGACATCCAGGAGTTCTGGGTGGCCGAGCGCGACGACGACGGCGAAGTCGTCGGTTGCGGTGCACTCCATGTGATGTGGGAAGACCTCGCGGAGGTACGGACGCTGGCGGTTGATCCGGCGTTGAAGGGAACCGGAGTCGGGCACCAGGTGCTGGCGAAGCTGCTGCAGACCGCACGCTGGCTCGGTGTCCGGCGCATTTTCTGCCTCACCTTCGAACTCGACTTCTTCGCGAAGCACGGCTTCGTGGAGATCGGGGAGACGCCGGTCGATGGTGATGTCTACAGCGAGCTGCTGCGTTCCTATGACGAGGGTGTGGCCGAGTTCCTCGGTCTCGAACGGGTGAAGCCGAACACCCTCGGCAACAGCCGGATGCTTCTGCATCTGTGAACGAGAGAGCTCTATGTCCGAAACGCGTATGTTTCCCGCGTGGATGCACTGCTGAACCTCACCCAGGGGTTTGTGTTTTTTCGAGAAAGGCGGTTTCCTTTCCGCGTACCGCTTTTTTCGATGAAAGGAAATCCAGTGGCACAGAAGGTTCAGGTCCTTCTTGTCGACGACCTCGACGGTGGCGAGGCGGACGAGACCGTGACGTTCGCGCTGGACGGCAAGACCTACGAGATCGATCTCACCACCGACAACGCGGACAAGCTCCGCGGGCTGCTGGAGCCGTACGCCAAGAGCGGGCGTCGCACCGGTGGCCGCGCCGCGGCCGGCCGGAGCAAGGCGCGCTCGGCGTCGGGCGGCGGCCAGGACACCGCGAAGATCCGCGCCTGGGCGAAGGAGAACGGCTACGAGGTCAACGACCGAGGCCGCGTTCCCGCCACCGTGCGCGAGGCATACGAGAAGGCGAACGGCTGAGCGCTCGCGGCGCGCAGCAACCGGGCCCGGTGGCACTCCGTCGCCGCCGTGCCCACGATCCGTACGAGATCAGGGGCGCCTGTGTCGCCCCCGCCGCGGGACCCGCCCCCAAGGGTCACCGCGGGCAGTGCCGGCTCCACCTCGCACCCCGGCTCGGGGGGCCGCAGCCACACCGGCCACGTCCGGCCGTCGGCGGCCTCCCGCGAGCCCGTCGGCAGCGGTGCGGGCATCCGGTCGCCGGGGCCGAGGGCGACCAGGTCCAGGGCGATTCCGCCCCACTCCAGCCAGTCGAGCAGCTCCGGCAGCCGCTCCGCAGTGCCCGGAGCGACCAGCATGCGCATGCTCTGCCCGTGGAGGGCCACCGGACCGGTGCGCGGTACGCGTCGCAGCACGGCGAAGCCGGCATCCGCGGGCATCTCCAGAACGTCGAATTCCGTCCCGATGGGCAGCTCCACGGGGCCGCCCCCGACGGACTCGGCTGCCGCGGTGGTCGCGGCCGTCGCCCAGCCGAGCCCGCGCTCGTACCAGCGCCGTACGGAGTCGTCGTCGGCCCGTGCTTCGAGCGGCCGACGGGGGCGGGGGAATGCAGGGTGGCCGGGGTGGGGGAATGCAGGGTGGCCGGGGTGGGGGAATGCAGGGTGGCCGGGGTCGAGGAATGCAGGGCGGCCGGGG
>NZ_JBQQBW010000043.1:0-57556 GCF_052245415.1 Streptomyces sp. 8N706
CTCGCCGAGGAAGACCCGGCGTACGACACGCTCGGCGGCGTGCCCGTCGTCGTACTGGCAGAAGCGCTCACGGAACGCCGTGCGGAGGGCCGCGGCGGGCTCGCCGTCCCAGGCGCCGCCGCGGAAGACCTCGATGAGTTCGTCCTCGTCGGCGGCCACCGCTCCGGGCGTCTCGCCGGGCCGGCCGGAGAGCAGATCGAAGGTGACCCCGCGGGACTTCACATAGACGTCCCAGTCGTCGGCGTAGGTGATGATCGGCCGGTCCAGGCAGGCGTAGTCGAACATGATCGAGGAGTAGTCGGTGATCAGGGCGTCCGCGGCCAGGCACAGCTCCTCGACGACGGGATGGCGCGAGACGTCGATCAGTGCGCCCTGCCGCTCCAGCCGCTGGAGGGCGGTGTCCTCGCCGTAGAAGTAGTGCGTGCGCACCAGCAGGACGACATCGGGCCCGAGCCCGCGGGTGACCTTCTCCAGATCCATCCGGGGCACAAAGCCCGCCTGGTAGTCGCGGACGGTGGGCGCGTAGAGCACCGCGGTCTTCCCGGGGGGTATGCCCAGTCGTTCGCGGGCGGCCAGAACGTCGGCGGCGGTGGCGGTGAAGAAGACGTCGTTGCGCGGGTATCCGGCGTCGACCGACTCGAAGGAGCAGGGGTAGACCCGCTCCCAGTTCTCGGTGGAGTGCTGGTTGGAGGAGACGCTGAAGTCCCAGCGGTCGGCGCGCTCCAACAGCTTGCGGAAGCTCATGCCCTTCGCGGCGGCAGGGTAGCGCTGCTGCTCGATGCCCATCCGCTTCAGCGGGGTGCCGTGGTGGGTCTGCAGATGGATCTGCCCGGGGCGTTTGACGATGTCGTCGGGGAAGTTGACGTTGTTGACGAAGTAGGTCGCGCGGGCCATGACCTCCCAGTAGCGGGGCGAGCCGGCCACCACATGGTCCACGCCCGCGGGGACGGTGTCCTCCAGGCCCTTACGGACCACCCATACGCCGTGGATCCGCGGTGCCAGTTCGGCCGCCTTGTGGTAGATCGCCGCAGGATTGCAGGCGACCCCCCGGTTCCAGTACGCGGCGTAGACGGCGAGGTGCGGGTCGAGGGGCCGCTTGCTGTGCATCTGGTACAGGCCGGAGAAGGCGCGCCGCCCGACCGTACGCCGGGCCTTCTTCAGACCGCCGCGGACGGTCACCCGGGTCTTGTTGACCAGCTTCAGCGCCTGGAAGGAGGAGTACGAACCGCGGCCGAGCGCCTGGAACTTGGTGCCCAGCAGACCTGCCGGCGGTACGAAGCCGACGGGCTGATGGCGCCGGTACATCGCGGCCGCGCGCCGGAAGAACTCCGGCCGGTCGGCGGGTACGACGCGGCTGGTGCGGGCGAAGGTGAACAGGAAGTGGCTCACCATGCGTTCGAACATCATGGGCCGGAGCCGGTCCAGGTCGGGCCGGGAGTCCAGGAAGTCGAACAACCGCTGGTACTGCTCGAAGATGGTGAAGTGCTTACGGCCGGGGGTCTGCATGGAGTTGCCCTGGCGGCGCTGCCGGTACTCCACGCACACATGGGGCAGGCAGGCGACGCGCTCGGCGGTCAGCATGGTCGTGTAGACCATCAGGGCGTCCTCGTAGAGGCCGTCCGTGTAGCGGAAGCCGTTGCCGGTGAAGAAGTCCCGCCGGAAGGCCCGGTTCCAGACCACCGCGAACATCCTGAAGAACTCGGTGCGGTCCGCGGGCCGGAAGACCTCCTCGCCTGCCTCGGCGAGCAGTTCGGCGGTGGCGCTCGGCTGCCGCTTGTCCCACCAGTACGTCCGTACGTGGTCGAAGAGCAGGATCTCCGGGTCGCCGGTCTCGCCCAGGCGCCGGGCCATGGCTTCCAGCGCGTCCGGCGTGAAGGTGTCGTCGCTGTCGAGGAAGAGCAGATAGTCACCTCTGGCCCGCTCCACACCGGTGTTGCGGGCCTGGCCTATACCGCCGTTGTGCTCGCGGTGGATCACCACGACCCGGTCGTCACGGGCGGCGTACTCGTCCAGGATCGGACCACTCGCGTCCGGGGAGCGGTCGTCCACGGCGATGACCTCGAAATCCGTGAAGCTCTGGGCGAGGACCGAGTCGAGGCACTCACGCAGGTAACCCTGCACCTTGTACACCGGGACGACGATGCTGAAGCGCGGAGCGCCGGAGCGGCCAGTCGTGAGCATGTGGGGTGCTACTCCTCGTAAAGAAGCGGATATTGACCAGAGTTGATCATTCATGACATGTGAGGTTTCGCTATCTTGACTATCGGGATTGCCGGTTAGTTGCCCTTGTGTTCATGAAAAACTTTCAGCTCCGCTGCGATCGCGGGCGGCTGCCCCCCGGCGGGTGTGCGGAGGCCGAGTCGGAGCCGAAGCCGTGGACGCCGTTGCGTATGAGTGGACCGCGATGCGGTCCCACTCGTCCGGCCGGTGGAGCGGGGACGCCGCCCCGTGCGGGTGGGCCGGGATGCGGCTCTACCCGTCCGTCCGGCCGGCGGGCCGCGTCCGGTACGACCCGTCCGGCGGGCGGTGGAGCGAGGGGGCGCGGGCGTGCCGCCGCAGCCGAGGGCCGCGAGCCGGGGCCCTCGCGGCGCAGCGCGGCACCCCTGCCGGAGCCGGGTTCCATGCCCCCTGCCGGAGAACGCCCCCGGCGGCAAGGGTGGCGTCGCCGCCGGTCATCGCCGCCGTGATGAGCGCGGGGAGCGCCGCGCCGGTGCGGAGGGGGTGGTCCGATGCCGTATCAGGACAGGGCACTCCGAGGCGGCGGCGGTGGCAAAGGAGGTCCCGGCCGGGATCGCGACCCCTTGTCCGCTTGTCTCCGGGTGTCCTTCCGCTTGCCTGCGGTGTCCTTCCGCGGTGGCTTCACACGACCGGGCTCATGGCTTTTGTCCCTCCTTGTGGTTCATCATCGGGTATTCCCCGGTAATTACTATGATGTCGCTGGAGAGCTGTTGGTTGCCTGGAGGGGCGGATGAATACGACCGAGAACCAGAGGCCGGCACCCGATGTGTCCGTGGTCGTGATCGTCTACAACGACGCGGACCGGCTCCCCACCGCCGTCCACTCGGTCCTCGGCCAGACCCTGCGCTCCGTCGAGGTCGTGATCGTCGACGACTGCAGCACCGACGGCTCGTACGAGACCGCCCAGGAGCTCGCCGCCGCCCACCCCGGCCGGGTCGGGGCCTTCCGGCTGTCCCGCAACAGCGGCGGGTGCGGCGCGCCCCGCAACCGTGGCGTCGCCGAGACCCGCGGCCGCTATGTGATGTTCCTCGACAGCGACGACGAGCTGGAGCGCAACGCCTGCCGCAACATGCTGGACGCGGCCGAACGCACCGGCGCCGACCTCGTCTCCGGTCTCTGTGTCCGTGTCCATGTCGACAGCCGCCACGGCAAGACCGTCGACTGGTACCCCTGGCTCTACTCCCGCAGCCGGACCCTCGAATCGGTCTCCGAACTCCCCGACCTCCTGGTCTTCGACACCCTCTCGACCAACAAGTGCTACCGCCGCGACTTCCTGCTGGAGAGCAATCTGCTCTTCCCCGTCGGCATCCACTACGAGGACCTGCTCTTCTCCGCCCAGGCCTATCTCGCCGCCCGGCGCATCGCCCTCATCCCCAACCGGGTCTACTTCTGGAACGTCGTGGAGAAGACCGGCGCCAAGTCCATCAGCAACCGCCGGCACGAGATCGCCAACTTCGCGCACCGTGTGGAGATCCACCGCCGTATCGACGCTCTGCTGGGCCAGCGGCGGCTGCCCGGTCTGAAGTTCCACAAGGATGTGAAGTTCCTCAAGCACGACCTGGTCCTGCATCTGCGGGACCTGCCGCTGCTCGACCAGGAGTACCGCCACCGGTTCGCCGGGCTCGCGAACGCCTATCTCGCGGAACTGGACCCGAAGGCGTACGACGAGGTGCAGCCCATCCAGGCCATCTGCGCCTACCTCCTCGCCCGCGAGGACTGGGACAACCTCCTTCCCGCCGCCGACACCCTGATGAACCCCGACAAGATCTCCTCGCCGCTCGCCGAGCGCGACGGCCGGATCTACTGGTGCGCCGATCACCTGGACGACCCCGAGGCCCGACGCCTCCTCGATGTCACCGACGTCGGCTACCACATGCGCGCCCTGGGGAAGATGTTCCTGCGCAACCGGCTCACCGGTTACGCCGACGACGGCCACGGCACCGTCCGCCTCTCCGGCAGCGTCGTCAACCCGCTCGGCCGGATCTCGCGCGACTCGCGGGTGAGCGGACAGCTGGAGTTCCGGGCCCGCCGCCGCAGCCTGCAGACCTTCCACTTCCCGCTCGAGACGCTGCGGCACACCGGCGACTCCCTGGACTGGACCGCTCAGGCCGACCTGGCCCGCAGGCTCCGCCCGGTCGGGGTGATCGACCAGGTGTGGGACGTACGGCTGCTCCTCCGGGTCGACGGCGAGCGGCTGAGGACCCGGCTCAGCGCCGACGGACTGGCCCTCGACCAGGCCCGACCCCTGCACGTACGGCCCAGGCTGAGCCGGCTCGTCGCCGACCGTCTGGAGCCCACGATCTCCAAGCGCGGCCATCTGGCCTTCCAGCTGATCGCCCGGGGGCGAGCGGCGATCCGGGCGCGTGAGGTCGTCGACGGCGCCATCGCGGGCCCGGCCGGAGGCCTCGCCAAGGCCGGTGTGCGCAAGGCCCGCAAGGTCAGGCGGACCCTCAACTCCGGTGACACCAAGATCCGTACGTACCACCGGGCGCTGCGGATCCTGCCCGTCCGCAAGGGACTGGTCGTCTTCGAGAGCCACCTGGGCAAGCAGTACAGCGACAGCCCCCGGGCGATCTACGAGGAGTTGCGCCGCCGGGGCGTGGAGTTCGAGCCCGTCTGGTCCTACGCCGGGGGGAGGGCCGAGGGCTTCCCGGCCGACGCCACACTCGTACGCCGCTGGAGCTGGCCGTATCTGCGGGCCCTGGCCCAGGCGGAGTTCTGGATCGACAACCAGGGCTTTCCGCTGAAGCTCACCAAGCGCCCGGAGACCACCTACATCCAGACCTGGCACGGCTCCGCGCTCAAACGGATGGGCTTCGACGAGCCTCGCTACAAGCTGCTCAGCCGCCCGGACCAGGAGGCGTATCAGCAGGTGGTGGACCGCTTCGACCACTTCCTGGTGCGCTCGGAGCACGACGTCCGCACCCTGGCCCGCGCCTACCGGCTGAAGGGCGGCGTGCTGCTGCGCACCGGCTATCCGCGCAACGACTCCCTGGTCGCCGCCCGCCGCCGGGAGGAGGAGTCCGGGGTGCGCGAGCGCGGCCCGTTCGCCGACCTCGCCGTGGAGCTGGGGCTTCCGGCAGACCGGCACGTGCTGCTGTACGCACCGACGTTCCGCACTGGCACCGGCGGGCGGGTCCGCGGGTTCGAGATGCCCTTCGATGTGGAGGAGTTCGCCCGCCGCTTCGGTGACCGGTACACCCTGCTGGTCCGGCCCCACTATCTGAACCATGTCGTGCTGCCGCCGTCCGTGCGCGGCACCGTCATCGACGTCACCGGCCAGCACGACGTCACCCCGCTGCTCGCTCTCGCCGACGGACTGATCACGGATTACTCCTCCGTGCTGTTCGACTACGCGCTCCTCGACCGGCCGATGATCTTCTTCGCCTTCGACTACGAGGAGTACGCGGGGGAGACCCGCGGCACCTACTTCGACCTGCTGGAGAAGGCGCCGGGCGCGGTGGCCATGGACCAGGAGGAGCTCTTCGCCGCGATCGCGGATCTGAAGTCGGCCGACACCGAGTACGCGGAGGCCCGCCGCCGCTTCGTCGCCGAGTTCGGCGAGTACGACCGGGGCGACGCCGCCCGCCGAATCGTGGACACCTTCTTCACTCCCGGGAGCGGCACGTGACCGAGCAGCGGCAGACGACCGAGCGGCGGCGGGGGGCGGAACAACGGACGGGGACGGGGACGGAACCGCGGACGGGGACGGTGCAGCAGCGCGGGCCCGACGGCGGCGGTCGCGACATCTTCTCCGTCTCGAACAGCATCGACGAGCTGGGCGGGGTCACCAGCTGGTCGCATCAGATGGCCCGGCTCTTCACCGAGCGCGGCCACCGGGTGCACCTCATCGGCATCGCCCACCCCGAGGACCCGGAGATCCGGCAGGACCTCGGCGGCGACCTGCCGTACCCCGTGACCACGCTGTACGACACGCGCCCCCCGGCGGTCCGCCCCGCGCGCGGCCTCGGCTACAGGTTCGACCTCGTCGAGCACCGCCGCCGCAAGGCCCGCGCGGCAGGGATGCGGGAACAGGCAGCCAGGCTCAGCGCGCTGTTCCGGGCCGCCCGCCCCGGCGCCGTCGTCATCGTCACCCAGGTCTGGGCGATGGAGTGGGTGGCTCTCGCGGACACCGCGGGGGCGACGGTCATCGGTATGAGCCACGAGTCCTACGACTACTCCCGTAGCAGCTCCCGCTTCCGCCGCGTGAAGCAGTTCTACCGGGACGTCGACCGCATGCTGGTCCTCACCCAGGAGGACGCCGACCTGTGGATCCGGCAGGGGCTCGACAACACCGGCTTCATGCCGAACCCGTTGCCCTTCATGCCCGAGGAGCCCTCGCGGCGGACCGGGAAGGTGGTGACCAGCATCGGCCGGCTGATGGACCAGAAGGGCATCGACATGCTCCTCGACACCTGGTCCCAGGTCGCGCCGCTGCACCCCGACTGGACGCTGCGGATCTACGGCTCGGGCGAGGACGAGGAGATGCTGCGCGAGCAGTGCACGGCCCTCGGCCTGGACGGCTCGGTGGAGTGGATGGGCCGCACGGACGACGTACCGGGCGTGCTGCGCGGCGGCTCGGTCTTCGTCCAGTCCTCGCGCGGCGAGGGCTTTCCGCTCACGCTGATGGAGGCCATGGCCGCCGCGGTGCCGTGCGCGGCCTTCGACTGCGCACCCGGCGTCCGCGAGATCATCCGCGACGGAGAGGACGGGCTGCTGGCCACCCCCGGCAATACGAGCGAACTCGCCCGCCGCCTGGACACGTTGATGTCGGACCGGGCGCTGCGCGACCGGATGGGCGAGGCGGCGCGGGTGAACGTACGACGCTTCTCGACGGACGAGGTCGTCCGGCGGTGGGAGGAACTGTTCGCCTTCCTGGAGCGCTGAGCCCGCGGTTCCCGCCGCCCCGCCGCCCCGCCGCCCCGCCGCCCCGCGGTTCCGCGCCGCCGCGTGATCCGGCGGCAGGTCCGCCGTGCACCCGCGGCGCCTGGCGGAGGCACGTGCTCCGGCGGGCGGGCCTGCACCCCCTCGCGCCGCTGCCCGACCACGGCGTGGCTCCGGGCGTCGGAGGCCGCTTGCCCTCCCCGGTCGGCGGACTTCGGTCGTCGGTCGTGGCCGGGTGCGCGTCGGCCGGTGGGTCGGGCCCTCATCGGCCGGTGGTGGTGAGCGCTCGTCGGCACGGGTCCGCGGGCCGGCCGGCGGGGCTCACCCGCGACCGATCAGCCGACGCACCCTACGGGCCGCAACGGCCGCCGCAGCCCTCGGACCCGGGGCGATGCGTACGGCCAGCGACCCGCCCGACGTGGCGTACGGCTGGACCAGCAGGACGCCACGGCGGAGGCTCGGGACGGCCCTACGCCGAAGTCCGGGTCCGGTGGCGCGGACGCCGGTGTACAGCGAGGAACCGTCCGCTCCGCGCAGTGGAGCCGGGCCCGTATGTCCCAGACGTCGAGTCCGTCTCCGCCGCGGGACGCCAGGGCGTCCAGGTCCAGCAGCACGTCGGCGGTCCAGGATGCCGGGCCTGCCGATCCTGCCGGCTCTGACGCGTCTGCCGGGTCTACCGGGCCTGCTGGATCTGCCGGGTCTACCGGGCCTGGCGCGCCTGCCGGGCCGTCCCGGGCGAGCTCCGGGCTGTGCCCGCCGCCGCCCTGGGGCCTGTCGTCGGGCACCCTTTCAAGGCCGGGTTCCGCACGGCCGGGGCCCGGGCCGGGTTCCGGGTTGAGCACGGCGTCCCTGGCCAGGCCCAGGCGGCCGTCCCGGCGGTGCCGCAGCTCGATGTCCAGGGACTCGGGGCCGGCGGCGGCCAGCCGCCCGTACATCTCGTGCACCCTGATCCGCAGCACCCCGGGGCGCCCGCCGATGCCGGGTTCGGCGTCGATACTGACCGGCAGCCGGTGCAGGGGCTTGCTGTCGACCCTGTCGAGGACCACCTCGGGCAGGTCCGTGGACCAGACCGGACGCCCGGCCACGCGCGCGTACGGCGGCAGCAACCGGGCCGGGCGGTTGGCGAGCTCGGTCAGCCGTTCGAGATCGCGCAGGCCCTCGGCCGCGGATACGACACGGGCGAGCCAGCGGGCGGGGGCGCGGGCGGCCAGGAGTTCGGACTCGTCGAAGGAGGCGAGGTGCTCACGGGTGAGCCGCCACCACTCGGCGCGGTGGCCGTTTCCGCGGGTGCCCAACTCGCGGACGTACATCCGCAGATCGTGGTCGAGGAACTTGACCCGGGCCTCGTGTGCCAGCCGCTTCTGCCCGGCCTCCTCGAAGATCTCGACGGCGCGGCGGTGGGCCTCCAGACGGCTGCGCCAGTTCTCCACCCCGCCGCGGTCGAGGGAGATGGAGGGGCGGGCGGCCGAGCGGCGCACATGCCAGTGGTAGACGGTCTCGGGTATCAGTGCGACCCGGGGCGAGGCGGCGAGCACCCGGGCGGTGAACACGAAGTCCTCGTAGGGGAAGGCGCCCTCGGGGAACGCGATGCCGTGAGCCGTCAGAAAGGAGCGTTCATAGAGCTTGTTGACGCACAGGGTGTCGCGCACCAGACGGGGCCGCTCGGCAGGCGACTCGTGCACCACCTCCGTGCGGAAGAGGGCGCGCTGCCAGGGGACATCGCGGTGCTCGGGCAGCTCCCGGCGTACGCATGCGCCCGCGACGACCTGTGCGCCATGGCGTACGGCGGCGGAGAGCAGCGCGTCGGCGGCGCCGGGCGGCAGAGCGTCGTCACTGTCGAGGAACATCACGTACGGGGCGGTGGCATGGCGCAGACCGTCGTTGCGCGGTGTGCCGCAACCTCCGCTGTTGGCGCGGCGGCGTACGACGCGTACCCGGCGGTAGCGGGCGGCCAGGTGGTCCAGGACGTCGGCCGTGGTGTCGGTGGAGGCGTCGTCGACCACCACCACCTCGGCGACGGCCACGCCTTGGCGCAAGGCGGACAGCACCGCGTGCGCGATGTGCTCGGCGTCGTTGTAGCCGATCACGATGACGCTGATCCGCGCCGCGGACGACATTCGGTGCGTTGCTGCCATGTGCGAAGAGCGTCCCTTTCGATGACAGGGGTTGCGTCTCCCGAGCGTTCTTGACCGGGTGATGGGCGATCAATCTGCGCTTTTTCTTATCAAACCAAGAAAAATCGCGGTACGCGCACCGAGGTCTCCGCCGCGGGCGTACGCGGCGGCACGGTCACCCCGTACGCACGGCGCAGCCGGAGGCCCGGCGCGACGGCTCACACGGTGGCCGGACGGCGGATCAAGAGAGGTGCGGTCGGTGCCGAACCACAGACGGGACAGTGCGATGAACAGGAGCTTGTCGATGGTCACCACCGAGATGCGGATTCCCCTCCGGCCCGTCTCCCTGACGCGCCGGACCCCCGTCGCGACCTGGCTGATCCCGGCGGTCACGATGGCCGCCCTGGGGCTGTGGGATCTGAATCTCCGCGGGATGTGGGGGGATGAGGCCGCCACCTGGACCGCGGCCCGCCGGACCCCGGCCGAGCTCTGGCACCTGCTCCAGAACCTCGACGCGGTGCACGGCCTCTATTACCTGCTCATGCACGTCGTACTCGAGCTGCGCGCGGACGAGGTGATGCTGCGGCTCCCTTCCGTTCTGGCGATGAGCTGTGCCGCGGCCGTCGTCGCGGGGATCGGCGCCCGGCTGGCCGGCCCCCGGGTGGGCCTGATGGCCGGCATGCTGTTCGCGGTCGTACCGGTGGTGAGCCTGTACGCCCAGGAGGGGCGGTCGTACGCGCTGGTCGTGGCGGGTGCGGTCACCGCCACGTACCTCCTGGTCCGAGGCTGCGCAAGCGGGAATCCCCGCTGGTGGCTGCTGTACGCCCTGGTCACCGCGGTGACCGTGCTGCTGCACGCCTTCGTTCTCCTTCTGCTGGCCGCGCACGCGGTCGTCCTGCTCGCCGCGCGGAGCACCGCCCGCACCTGGAGGTACTGGGGCGTGTCGGCGGCCGTCACGGTGGTCGTCCTGGCACCGGTCCTGTGGATGGCCCGTGACCAGACGGAGGCGATCTCCTGGATCACCGAGCCGGGCTGGGACGCGGTGGTCCGCCTCGTACGGTCCTTCTCGGGGCCGTCCGGGTGGATCGCCTGTGTGACCCTGCTGCTCGCGGCGGCAGCGCTGTTCCTGCCCCGGCGGCCGGCCTTCGGGGTGTCACCGCTCTCGCTGGGGACGGTGGCGCTGCCGCTGCTGCTCGTTCCCCCCGCCCTGCTCATCGCGGTGTCACAGGTGTATCCGCTCTACGACGTGCGGTACGTGCTGTACGCGCTGCCGGGGCTGTCCCTGCTCGTCGCGGCCGGGATCGACCGGCTGAGTGCCCGCGTGCCGTGGCGGGGTGCGATGCCGCTGGCGGGCGCGCTGGTGGTGTCCCTGGTGCTCGGCGGGCAGGTGGAGGCACAGCGCCATGTCCGCTCGGCGGAGAGCAGACGGGACGACCTGCGGCCGATCGCGCAGCTGGTGCGGGACGAGGCGAGGCCGGGCGACGCGGTGGTGTTCCTCGCGGGCACCCGGCGCAAGGCGGCGATCTCCTATCCCCAGGCCTTCGCCGGGCTGCGGGACATCGCGCTGGAGGCGTCACCGGCGAAGTCGGGCACGCTGTTCGGCACCGAACTGCCGCCCGCCCGGGTGCGGGAGCTGCTCTCGCGGGCCGACCGGGTGTGGCTGCTGGACCGGGAGGACTCCGACCAGCGCAGGGTGTTCCGCGGGGCGGTGGAGCGCGTCAAGCAGGACGTGCTCTCCGACCAGTTCCACCGGGAGGGCGTGGAACGGCTGCACGGCGGCAGCGTCCATCTGTTCGTGCACGACTGACGGTGCCGGCGCTCGTCGTGACGCCGCCCCCACCGGCTCCTACTTCACCGCGCCCGCCATCACGCCCGTGACGAACTGCCGCTGGAAGGCGAAGAACACCGCGAGCGGTATCACCATCGACACGAAGGCGCCGGTTGCCAGCACATCGATGTTGTTGCCGAACTGGCGCACCTGCTGCTGCAGGGCGACCGTGATGGGCGGCGAGCCGCTGTCCGCGAAGATCAGCGCGACCAGCATGTCGTTCCATACCCACAGGAACTGGAAGATGCCGAGCGAGGCGATCGCGGGTCCGCCGAGTGGCATCACGACCCGGGTGAACAGCCGGACCTCGCCCGCCCCGTCCAGCCGGGCTGCCTCCAGCAGCTCGCGCGGGATCTCGGCGAAGAAGTTCCGCAGCAGGAAGATGGCGAAGGGCAGCCCGAAGGCGGTGTGGAAGACGACCACACCGGCCGTCGTCTCGAAGATCCCCATGCTGTTGAAGAGCTTCGAGACCGGGATCAGCGCCACCTGGACGGGCACCACCAGCAGGCCGACCACGACCAGGAACCACCAGTCCCGGCCCGGGAACTCCAGCCAGGCGAAGGCGTATCCCGCCAGCGAGCCGATGACGACGACCAGCAGGGTGGACGGGACGGTGATCACCACCGTGGTCAGCAGCGACTCGGTGATCGCGTCATTGCCCAGCAGGTCGGCGTAGTTGGCCGTCGTCAGCTGCGCGGGGGCGCCGAAGACCTCCCACCAGCCGGAGGTGGCGATATCGGTGGAGTCGCGCAGCGAGGAGATCAGCAGACCCACGGTCGGCATCAGCCAGAACAGTGCGACGAGGATCAGCACGACCTGCGTCAGGCCGCCCGCGGTCCGCGCCGCCAGCCGGGAGGCCAACGACGGCTCGGCCTTCTCCACCGCCGCCCGGCCCTTGCGCACGGGCACCGCATCCGTCGACGTGGTCATCGGCGGCGCTCCCTCCGGATCCGGCGAATGTTGAGGGCCATCACCGGGACCACCAGCAGAAGCAGCAGTACGGCGATGGCGTTTCCGACGCCCTGGTCGGCGTCGCTGCCGAAGGACCTCAGATACTGCTGCAGCGCCAGGACATTCGCGTCCTTCTGCGTGGCCCCGGGCGCGATGACGTACACCAGGTCGAAGATCTTGAGCACGTTGATCATCAGAGTGACCAGGACGACCGCGAGCACGGGCGCGAGGAGCGGGACCGTCACCCTGCGGAAGACCTGCCACTCGTTCGCGCCGTCGACCCGTGCCGCCTCCAGCAACTCCCGTGGTACGCCCGCCAGTCCGGCCGCGATCAGCACCATCGCGAAGCCCGCCCACATCCAGATGTACGAGCCGATGATCGCCGGGGTGACCAGAGAGGGGCCCAGCCAGTCCACACCGTTGTACTGCTCGGCGAAGTTCGAGGCGGGCAGCCGGAGTTCGGCGCCCGCGGCCTCGGCGGGCAGGGCGTACGTACCGTCGTCGCCCGCCGTCGCCGTGGCGACCACCGTGCCGCGCCTGACCGCCTCGACCGTGATCCCGGACAGCGCCTTCTCCCCCGGGTCGATCACATGGGGTCTGCCGCCTCCGCCCTTGGTGAAGTCCAGCCACACCGTGCCCGTGACCTTCCCGGCCTCCCGGCCGGCGGGCCGGGCGTCGGCGGCATCCGGGGGCAGCTTCGCGGGCGGCACGCCGACCAGCGGCAGATTCGCCGGTGTCCCCACCGCCACGGGCGAGGTGGTGGTGAACGATCCGCCGCCGGACGGGCGTAAGTCCGCCCGCGGGCCGGGCCGGGCGCCCGGGTAGGCGGAGGCCTCGGCGAAGGTGTCGTGCACGCCCACCCACACCGCGTTGGCCACCCCCCGGTCCGGGTCCTGCTCGTACACCAGCCGGAAGATGATCCCGGCAGCGAGCATCGAGATCGCCATCGGCATGAAGACGATCAGCTTGAAGGCGGTGCCCCAGCGGACCCGCTCCGTCAGCACGGCGTAGATCAGACCGAGCGCGGTGGAGACGGCCGGGGCGACGGCCACCCAGATGAGGTTGTTGCGGACCGCGGTGAGGCTGTCCTCGTCGGTGAAGACCTCGACGAAGTTGTCCAGCCCGACGAATCCTGAGCCGGTGGAGTCGAAGAGACTGCGGACGACCGAGTACCCGATCGGGTAGACCACGAGCGCGCCCAGCAGCACCAGGGCGGGCAGCAGAAAGCAGACAGCCACCCACGGCCGGGTACCCGCCACGCTCTTGCCGGGGCTCCTGCCGGGACTCTTCCGGGGCTGGGCGGGGGGAGGCGTGCCGGGTGCGGCCGCACCCCCCGCGGTCGCTGTCGTCATATCAGTGACGACCCGTCAGCTCTGGTAGGCCTTGGCGGCGTCCGCCTCCAGCCTCCGCTGGGCGCCCGCCACGTCCTCGGGGTTCTTCAGGAAGTCCTGGAGCCCCTTCCACTCGCCCTCGCCCTTGGTGCCGCCGAAGGACGCCGGGGCCTGGTCCGACATGTCGAAGCGGAAGTCGTCCCCCGCCGTGATGAGCGCCTTCGCGATATCGCGCTGGACGTCGTTCGGGTACGCGGCGAGGTCGAGCTCCTTGTTCGGGGAGAGATAGCCACCGGCCTTCGCCCAGATCTCGGCGGAGTCGGTGGCGGCCAGGAAGGTGAGCAGCGCCTGCGCGCCCCTGCTGTCCTTGAGCGCCACGGCGACGTCGCCGGCGCTGACGACCGGCGACTGGTCGCCCACGGCCGGGAACGGGAAGACCTTGGCGTCCTTACCGATCGTGGCCTTGGTGTCGGTGGCGATGTTCACCGAGACGAAGTCGCCCTCGAAGACCATCGCCGCCTCCGGGGTGTCACCGCCGCTGAAGGTCTGGGTGACGGACTTGGGGAACTCGGTCTGCAGCGCGCCGTTCCCGCCACCCGCGATCAGGGTCTTGTCGCCGAAGAGCTCGCCGAGTGTCTCCAGTGCCTTCTTCACGGACGGATCGGTCCACTTGATCTTGTGCTGGGCCAGCTGGTCGTACTTCTCCGGGCCCGCTTGGGAGAGATAGACGTTCTCGAACCAGTCGGTGAGGGTCCAGCCGTCCGCGCCGCCCACCGAGACCGGTGCGACACCGGACTCGGAGACCGTCCGGGCCGTGGAGAGGAACGCCTTCCAGGTCTTGGGCTCGGAGACCCCCGCGTTCTCGAACGCGGCGTTGTTGTACCAGACCAGGGACTTGTTGGCGGCCTTGAAGTAGACGCCGTACTGCTTGCCCTGGTGGGCGCCGAGGTCCTGCCAGCCGGGCGAGAAGTTCTTGTCGAGCTGGGCGTCGACCTCGCCGTTCACGGGCTTGAGCCAGCCCTTGTCGGCGAACTGTTTGAGCGCGCCCACCTGCGGCAGCATCGCGACGTCCGGGGGCTCGCCGCCCTCGATCTTCGTGCCGAGGAAGGTCGAGATGCTGTCGCCGGTCGGTACGAAACGGACCTCGGCGCCCGTGCGCTTCTCGAACTCGTCCAGCACCTTGGTGAAGTTCTTCTGCTCGGCGCCGGTCCACACGGCTGCGACCTGGATCTTCTGGCCGTCCAGCTTGGGCAGTTGCACGGTCGGTGCACTCTTCTTCCCGTCGCCGCCCTCACCATCGGTGCCCTTGGCCTTGCCGTCGTCGCCGCCACAGCCGGCGGCGGCGAGAGCGAGCACGCTCGTGGCGAGGACCGCCAGCGCGGCGCGGGTGGTGCGCCTGGCGCGAGCGGTACGACGGCCGGCGTCGGCGGTCCGATGGGTGCCGACGGTGCTCCTGGTGCCTGCTGTCCGAAGAGTTGTCCGCATGATCTGCCCCGTCCTCCCCTGGGCCCGGCCCTGGGGAACCCCACCGTGCGCGGACCCCGCAGACGGCCGCCATCGGTGCTCCGTGCGTCCCGTGCGACAGTCCTACGCCCGGAACGCGAGCAGCCGCAATACCGCATTCGGCCTGAACTCGCCGATCGTGACCGGGATGTGATAAGGACTCAGCTCCCGTGCCGGGGCCCGGTCCCGGGCGGTCCCCGGCTGCTCCGAGCCCGGCCCCCGACTACTCCGCGCACGCTGCAGCGGCATTCCGCGCCGGCCGTATCCCTGTACACGCCCCCGGGTATCCGCACCCGTCCCGGGGGCCGTTCCGTGCCCGGCCGTCTCTCCGTACGCGTACTCGGTGTGCCGCTCCGCTCGGCCGGGCGGGGCCGGCGGGCGCCCAGGGGCCCAGCGGGGCTTCCACCCACGCCGGTCGGAGCACCGGTCGGAGTCGGTCGGAGCACCGGTCAGAGCAGAGGCGGAGCCGTGGGCGCCTGGGCCGACTGGGCCGCGCGTTGCAGGGCGCTGGCCAGGAGCGCCAGGTCCGTCGGGCCGTTGCCCAGCTCCCGTACGGGCCGGCGCGTCGGCGGGTCGCCCATCCGCTCCCAGTCCAGGGGCACCACGGTCGGCCGCAGCGTCGCCGTCCGTGGAATACGGCCGGTGACCCGTCCCGCCTGGAACGGTGTCACCGAACCGTCCCCGCGCTGCAGCCTCCCGCGCCCTGTCGAGGGCTCCCCCGCCTCACCCCTCGCCTCCGGCCGGGACGACCCCGGAGCGTCGATCCGGGCGGCCAGCTTCTCCAGGGCTATTCGCAGACCCGCGTGCGTGGCGGCCGCAGTCGCCGCCGTACGGTCGGGCCGGCCGGTCGCCGCGATCAGATGGACGCCCAGCCTCGCTCCCTCCCGCGCGACCGTTTCCAGCGCGCGGACCACCGAACCGGCCGCGGGCCGGCCCGTGCTGCCCAGGCCCGGGGCCACGAGTTCGTCGAAGTCGTCGACGAGAACCAGCAGCCGCGGCAGCACCGCCCCGTCCCCGGCTCCCTTCCTGCCCCCCGTGCCGCTCCCCGCCTCGGGACCGTCGCCGCCGGGCGCGGCCGTGCCCCCGCCCCGTGCGCGCAGCTTCAACGTCCCGCTGGGCGCCGACTCGAGGTCCCCGCGGAGTTCTGCGGCTGAAGCGTCCCCCGGGCGCCGCGGCGCCACCAGGCGTGCCGCGACGGTCCGCTGGGTGTGCCAGGCGACGAAATCCAGATCGCCGAGCAGCTCCGCCCGGCGCTTCAGCTCCGTCCCGAGCGCTTGGGCGAACGCCCGCATCCGGACGGGGTCCGTGGCCGCCAGATACGTCGAGACATGCGGCAGGTCCGTACACACCCGCAGCCCCTCGCCGCGCTCGGCGCCGCCGCCGTCGACGAGCACGAGCGCGACCCGGTCGGGCCGGTCCGCAGCGGCCAGGGAAGCCGCCAGCGAGCGCAACAGCTCCGTCTTGCCGGTGGCGGGCCCGCCCTCGACGAGGAGGTGCGGGCCCTCGGTGGCGGGGTCCACGGAGAGCGGTCCATGCGGACCCGCGCCCAGCACCGCGCAGGTGCGGCCCCCCTCGGCCCCGCCTGCGTCCGCGGCGGCGGCCCACCGGGCCATCAGCGAGGCGGGGGTGGCCCGCGCCAGCCCCAGCTCGTCCAGCAGCCGGGCCGTACGGGGGAGGGGCGCGGCGATCCGGCGGGTGCCGTCCGCGCCCCCGTCCGCCGCCCGCAGCGGCGCCAGTGCCCGCGCGAAGCGCTCGGCCCAGGCGCAGGACACGGCGTCCACGGTCGCGACCACGCCGTTGTTCACGGGACCGGCCGGGCCCAGCCGCATCACCCGCAGCGCGGTGGCGACATCGCCGCTGAGCAGCGCCGCCGCTCCGCACTCGGAGAACGGCGGCGACGCCTCGCGCGCGGCGTCCAGCGTCGCGGAGAGCGGGGAGGCCGGGGAGGCCGACGGGGCCTCGGCGAGACAGAGGAGGTGGATACCGGCCGCGGGTCCGCCTGCCGCCAGCCGCGCGGTCGTCCCCCGCAGGGCGGCCGAACCGGGGTCACCGTCGACGATCACCAGGGTGTAGGGGCCGTCGTAGCGCTGCGACGCCTCCGTGATCGTCCGTCGGTCCGCGGTCACCCAGCTCGGTCCCAGCGGGCCGTCGTCCAGCCGCCGCACCAGCTCGGCCGTGCGGGCCGAGGCCTGGTCCCGGTCGTGGGCGAGCAGCAGACGGCAGTCCTGGCCGTGCGCGGGCCGCAGGTGTGGCAGCCAGCCGAGCCAGCCCCACTCCGCCAGCCGCTCCGCCGCGCTACGAGCCCGGTCCGTGCTGATCAGGACGATCTCGAGATCCGAGGGGGAGTGCAGCGCCGCCAGCTGCGCCACCACGGAGCGGGTGAGTCCGGAGAGCCGGGTCCGCGGGCCCGCGATCCCGAGCGAGCCGATCTCCCGCAGACCGAGGGTGACGGGGGTCGCGGGCCCGCCGGGCCGGTCGGCGGTGCCGAGCCGGACGACCAGCGAGTCCGGGTGCGCCGGACCGCGCTCCCAGAGCCGGGAACCGGGGCCCAGCGCGGTCAGCAGGACCTCGGCGGGGTCGGGCCAGCGGCGCTCCTCGCCTGCGTCGGAGGAGGCCTGCGCCACACCGGGGGCGCCCCGACGGTCCGTGGCATACGGGGCCTGGGCGCCGCCGCGCCCGCCCGCCAGCCGCCGTGCCCAGGCACTTATGCCGCGCTCGCGCCGGACGGGACGCGGCAGCCCGTCCGCGCCGGAGGCGAGGCCACGCTGTCCCGCGTGGGTCTCGTACGGCGTGGGGGTCTCGTACGGCGTGTGGGGCTGAGCGGCGAGGGACGGGGAATAGCCCCAGCCCGCCACGGTCCCGGTGCCGTGGGCGCTCCCGGCCCCGCCTCCGGGGCCGGGGGGCACGGCGGCCTGCCGGCTGTGAGCGCCGGTGCCCTCCCGCGGGTCCTGCGCCTGCTGCCGTCCCGGCCCGTACGGCGGTGTGTCGGCGGGGACGACCCCGGGCCCGTAGCCGGAGCCGGACCGCGTGCTGTCGTCCGGTCCCGCGGGCGGCGGTGGTGCCGGGAGGGCGACCCGGAGGTGGCCCTCCCCGTCGGGCTGTGCCGGCAGGGCGTCCGGCAGCGGAACGCCTGCCGCACGGCCCGCACCGCCGGCGCCGCAGGATCCGACCGCCCCGGAACCCGCGGAACCGCCCGTACCGGCGGAACCGCCCGCACCTGCCGGCGAGCCGGCCGACGGCCACGGAGCACCGGCCACCCGCAGGACGGACTCCCCGAGCCGGAGCAGCGCGCCCGGACGGGCCGGTGCCGGAACGGTGCCGACCGGCTCCCCGTCCAGCGCCGTGCCGTTCGTCGAGTCCAGGTCCGCGACCGTGACCCGTCCGTCGTCCGCGACCGTCACCGCGCAGTGGAGCCGCTAGACATCGGGGTCGTCGAGCGGTACGTCCGCCTCGGCGGACCGTCCGATGCGGATCCTGCCGTCGTGCAGCAGATGGACGCCGCCGGCGTCGGGTCCGGCGACCACCTCCAGCTGCACCGAGGCGTCCGACGGCGGCAGCGGTGGCACGCCGGGGTGCCGGCCGGGCTCGGCCGGGGCGCTCAGTGACAGGACGGCGCCGTCGGTCAGCGGCGGCTCCCCCAGGGCGCAGCGCTGGAGGTCCAGCCGCTCGGTGCCCGCGTAGAGCACGACCGGTCCCGAGGAGCTCCCGGCGGAGTCCGGGGCTCCGGAAGCCGCGGATCCGCCACCCGTCCGGGAGGCCCCGGCCCTGGAGGAGCCGGATCCGGAAACGCCGGATCCGGAGGAGCCGCCGGAAGGGGAGGACGCGGCGACAGCGGCCGCGAGTCCGCTCGCGACGGCGGCGAGGGCGGTTCCGGGCGGGGCCGTGACGAGCACATCGCAGGCCCGCGCGGCATGGCCACCGCGCGGCCCGAGGACGGTCAGCCGAATCTGCATCGCCGTCAACGGTCCCTTCTGCCCGGCTGTGCGTTGCCGGGGGACGCCCTGCTCCCCCCGCCACGCACGGGCACCTCGGCACGTACAGGTCACACGGCGTGAGGAGCCCCCTCCCCACCGCATCCGTGCTCGGTGCATCCTCGCACCTGCGACTGACACTTCGCCCTCGGACCGGCGACAACCGATCTTGATTGATCCGTCAACGGCGCAAAAGTGACTGCTGGAGTCCGGGTTACGGTCCCCCGGTATCGCCCTTTGGGGGACAGCCCCTCCCCGGACCGCCGCCGGACCGCGGCCGGAACCGCCGCCGGACCGCCCCGCAGAGGACCGAGCGTCGTTTCCCCGCGCGCCCGGTCGCGCCCCGGGGTCTGCCCGCGCCCGGAAACGGAACGGTTCCCGCTCACTGTTCGTCCCTGCGGGAGCACGCTGCGGAGCGGGCGCCCCCGGCTCGGCAACCATCTGCCGGGACCGCGCGTCTTCCTGGCAAGCCCCGGCCTGTCAAGACCGGTCGGCTTCCCGTAGCCCGGCACTACAGTGGGTCGGACGGTCGCAGAGTCTTCGGGCGGCCTCCGGGAATTTCGGACCACGATCAGGGAGCGCATGACGTGCGGCCGGTAGGCAGCAAGTATCTCCTCGAGGAGCCGCTCGGGCGCGGAGCCACAGGCACCGTCTGGCGGGCCAGCCAGCGAGAGGCGGCGGGCGACGAGGCCGCGGTCCCCGGCCATGCCGGGGAGACCGTCGCGATCAAGGTCCTCAAGGAGGAGCTGGCGAGCGACCCGGACATCGTGATGCGCTTTCTGCGCGAGCGGTCCGTGCTGCTGCGGCTGACCCACCGCAACATCGTCCGGACCCGTGACCTCGTCGTCGAGGGCGATCTGCTCGCCCTCGTCATGGATCTGGTCGACGGCCCCGACCTGCACCGATACCTGCGTGAGAACGGGCCGTTCACGCCCGTCGCGGCGGCCCTGCTCACGGCACAGATCGCCGACGCGCTCGCGGCCAGCCACGCCGACGGCGTCGTACACCGCGATCTGAAGCCCGCCAACGTCCTGCTCGCGGGGAGCGGCGGCGAGCTGCACCCGATGCTGACCGACTTCGGTATCGCCCGGCTGGCGGACTCACCCGGCCTGACCCGGACCCAGGAGTTCGTCGGCACGCCCGCCTACGTCGCGCCGGAGTCCGCCGAAGGCCGGCCGCAGACCTCCGCCGTCGACATCTACGGTGCCGGGATCCTGCTGTACGAGCTGGTCACCGGCCGCCCGCCGTTCGCCGGGGCCACCGCGCTCGAGGTGCTGCACCGGCACCTCAGCGAGGAGCCCCGCCGCCCCACCACGGTCCCCGAACCGCTGTGGACCGTCATCGAGCGCTGTCTGAGCAAGAGCCCGGAAGGGCGCCCCAGCGCCGAGAACCTCGCCCGCGCCCTGCGGGTGGTCGCCGACGGCGTCGGGGTGCACTCCACCCCGGCGCAGGCCGAGGCCGCCCTCGGGGTCGCCGCGCTGCTCCTGCCCGACCCGACGCCCGCGCCCGTTCCCGACATGGGCCCGGCCGGGGCCGCCGGGGACGCGGACCCCACCCAGATGCTGCCCTCCGGCGCGGGCTCGTACGACCCGAACGCGCCGACCGGCGTCCTGCCCGCCGGCGGGCCGAACGCCGACCCCACCCAGGTCATACAGCACAGCCACGGCCCCGGTGGGGGGCCGAACGCGGATCCGACGCGCGCCATGTCGCCCGTTCCCGACGGCCCCCACCCGTGGCAGGGCCAGATGGCCGCCGCCCGCGACCGCAACGAGCAGACGCAGGTCCAGTACCTCGACCCGAGCGAGGACCCGCTGCGCCGCCGCCCGCAGCGCCGCCCGGCGCCCCCGCAGCAGCCCCCGTACGGGCAGCAGCAGGGCCGGGGCCCCGCCCCGGCGCCGTACGCCCCGCCGCCGCAGCCCCAGCAGCGGCCGCGCCGCCGCGAGCCGCAGCCGCAGAGATACACCCCGCGTCCTCCCGCGCCCGAGCCCGCGCGCCGGGAGCCGCGCCGCAGCGCCAACCGGATGCGGATCCCCGGACTCGGCTGCCTCAAGGGCTGCCTGTTCACCATCGTGATCCTGATCGTGGCCTCCTGGCTCATCTGGGAACTCAGCCCGCTCAAGGACTGGATCGCCGACGGCAAGGACTTCTGGGACGCGACCACTGACTGGATCAGCGGCGTGAGGGACTGGGTCGAACAGCTCGGTGACAAAACCGGATCCGGCAGCGGCCCGCAGTAATTCCCCCTTCCCAGCGGCCGGTTATTACGCCGTGTGTGGAGACTCCGGCACCGGTGTGCGACAACTCGCGCACCGGTGCCCCGTTTTCCCGGCGCCCGGTGCGCCGCGCCTGGGCAACACGGAGGGCGGTCTGGAGATTTGTCGACTCCTGAGGGGTGATTTCCCGCTCAGAAGTGACGCTTGATGTCATCCAGGGCACCCAACCCCCCGGTATCCGCGTAGCTTTGTCGCCAACGCCAGCCCCGGTGCCCCGGGGCACGACACGTCGGAGCAGTCTTGGCACGGAAGATCGGCAGTCGGTACACCGCCCATCAGGTCCTGGGCCGGGGATCCGCCGGCACGGTGTGGCTGGGGGAGGGCCCCGAGGGCCCCGTCGCCATCAAGCTGCTGCGCGAGGACCTCGCCTCCGACCAGGAGCTCGTCGGCCGGTTCGTCCAGGAGCGCACCGCGCTGCTCAGCCTCTCCCACCCTCGGGTCGTCGGCGTCCGGGACCTCGTCGTGGACGGCAACGACCTCGCGCTCGTCATGGACCTCGTCCGCGGTACGGACCTGCGGACCCGGCTCGACCGCGAGCGGCGCCTCGCGCCCGAGGCCGCGGTCGCCATCGCCGCGGACGTCGCCGACGGCCTCGCCGCCGCACACTCCGCCGGGATCGTCCACCGCGACGTCAAGCCCGAGAACGTCCTGCTGGACATGCAGGGCCCGCTCGGCCCCGGCGGCGCCCACCCCGCGCTGCTCACCGACTTCGGGATCGCCCGGCTGGTCGACGCGCCCAGCCGCACCCGGGCCACGAAGATCATCGGAACCCCCGACTACCTTGCGCCGGAGATCGTCGAGGGCCTGCCGCCCCGTGCTTCCGTCGACATCTACGCCCTCGCCACGGTCCTCTACGAGCTGCTCGCGGGTTTCACACCGTTCGGCGGCGGCTACCCCGGGGCGATCCTCCGCCGCCATGTGACCGAGACCGTCGCGCCCCTGCCGGGCATCCCCGACGAGCTGTGGCAGCTGCTCGTCCAGTGCCTCGCCAAGTCGCCCGCTTCGCGGCTGCGCGCGGCGGAGCTGGCGGGCCGGCTGCGGGAGCTGCTGCCCGACCTGGCCGGGATGCCTCCGCTGGACGTGGACGAGCCGGGCTCCGAGCCCGACGAACCCGACCCGGTGTACGACGAGCGCGCGCACCGCCCCGAGGGCACCGGGGCCTCCCCGCGCCGGGGGGCCGTACCGCTGGTCCACGGGAGCGCGCCGGACTCCAACCGCGACACGCACACGAGCATGCGCGTGCCGAGCGCGGACGAACTCGCGGGCGGCGCCCACGGCACCGCTCGCGTGCCGCGGGCCGCGGGGGAGCGCCGCCCGGGCTCGGCCCGCCACCGCTCCGCCTCGGAGGCCGTACGCCGCCGTCGGATCAGGCTGGCCGCGGCCGCGGTGGCACTCGCCGTCGCGGCGGGGTTGGGCGGCTGGCTCGCGGCGAGCGGCGACGACAGCGACTCCGAGCCCCCGGGCGTGGAGCGGTCCGAGGGTGCCTCGGCGACGCCCTGACCCGTACGGGCAGGGTGGTCCCTGTGGCGGATGAGGCGGCACGCACGCGGGGCCCCGGGACGGAGCCACGCACTCCGGGAGGTCCCAAGCGCTCGGGAAGCGCGCCAGGGCGCTCGGAGATGGTGCCGGCGCTCGGGGAGACGTGTCAGGCACTCATGGCCGGGCGCTCATGGTCGGGCGCTTCGGTGAAGCGCTCAGGGGTGAAGCGCTCGGGGAAGGCGGAGACGCTCAGGGGAGGTATCGCTCGACCGCTGCGGCCCCCTTCTCGTCGAGGAGGCGCCTGGCCCTCTCGATCCGCTCGGGTGTCACATCGCGGCCGGTCAGCTTGACGAGGTCCTCGGGGTCCACGGGCCCCTCGGCACCGGTACGGAGCCGCAGGGGCTTCGGTGCGGTGGACCCTTCCTCGTTCCTCTCGGTCATGGCGACCCTCCTTCTTCCCTTCGGGGCCATATTCGAGCCGGGCGGGCGAGCCCAGGCCCGTTCACCACCCATTGTGGGACGTTTCGCCCCCGTACAGAAGGCCGGGAGCACTACGGCCGGGGCTACGTCCGGCAGCCGTTACGCTGGACCCGTGGCAGTCGTCGATGTATCCGAAGAGCTGAAGTCCCTCTCCTCGACCATGGGGTCGATCGAGGCCGTCCTGGACCTCGACACGATGAGGGCCGACATCGCCCTGCTCGAGGAGCAGGCGGCGGCCCCCTCCCTGTGGGACGACCCGGAGAACGCGCAGAAGATCACCAGCAAGCTCTCCTACCTCCAGGGGCAGCTTCGCCGGGCCGAGGAACTGCGCGGCCGTATCGACGACCTCGAGGTGTTGTTCGAGCTCGCCGAGGCCGAGGACGACGCGGACGCCCGCGCCGAGGCCGACGCCGAGCTGGTCTCCGTCCGCAAGGCGGTCGAGGAGATGGAGGTGCGCACCCTCCTCTCCGGCGAGTACGACTCCCGCGAGGCGGTCGTCAACATCCGCGCCGAGGCGGGCGGCGTCGACGCCGCCGACTTCGCCGAGCAGCTGCAGCGGATGTATCTGCGCTGGGCCGAGCGGCACGGCTACAAGACGGACGTCTACGAGACGTCCTACGCGGAGGAGGCCGGCATCAAGTCGACCACCTTCGCCGTCCAGGCCCCGTACGCATACGGCACCCTCTCCGTCGAGCAGGGCACCCACCGCCTCGTGCGCATCTCGCCGTTCGACAACCAGGGGCGCCGCCAGACCTCGTTCGCGGGCGTCGAGGTGCTGCCGGTCGTCGAGCAGACCGACCACATCGAGATCGACGAGTCGGAGCTGCGCGTCGATGTGTACCGCTCCTCCGGCCCGGGCGGTCAGGGCGTCAACACCACCGACTCCGCGGTGCGGCTGACCCATATCCCCACCGGCATCGTCGTCTCCTGCCAGAACGAGCGCTCGCAGATCCAGAACAAGGCGACCGCCATGAACGTCCTCCAGGCGAAGCTGCTCGAGCGGCGCCGCCAGGAGGAGCAGGCCAAGATGGACGCGCTCAAGGGCGACGGCGGCAACTCCTGGGGCAACCAGATGCGTTCGTACGTTTTGCACCCGTACCAGATGGTCAAGGACCTCAGGACGGAGTTCGAGGTCGGCAACCCGCAGTCGGTCCTCGACGGCGAGATCGACGGTTTCCTGGAGGCGGGTATCCGCTGGCGCAAGCAGCAGGAGAAGTAGGCTCCAGCGGACCGAGGCAACTGTCACTCCCGGGCTGGCAGTTGCCTTTTTCGTCACAGTCACGTTGCCTTAACGCCCGGCATTTCCCCCACAGCTGACAATGCGTGCGGAATGACCTTGACGCTGATGTGAAAAGTGGGAAAGCTGACGCGCGGCATGCCCATGACTGGGGCGCGTGTGATCGGGGGCGGGGCGGGTTGTCCCGCCGTATCAATTCCCCCCATGCGGCCGCTGCCCGGTGCATGGCTGCTCCACTGACGAGAACAGCTACTGGGGGTAGCAAGCAGATGACCAAGAAGATGCGGCTGCGCGTGGCGCGGATTGCGGCCGGTGCGGTGATCGCTGCCGGTGCGTCGCTGACCGCTGCCGGTGCCGCTCAGGCCGTCGGCGTGGATGTCGAGGTCGCCGGAATCAATGCCGGCGTGCACGCCGGTGAGCGTGGCGTCGAGGCCGGCGTCGGCATCGGCGAGGGCGACGGCGAACCGAGCGAGGAGCCCACCGAGATCCCGACGGAGATCCCCAACGAGATCCCCACCGAGATCCCGACGGAGATTCCGACCGAGGTCCCCACGGACGTGCCGACGGACCCGACCGACGAGCCGACCCAGCCCACCGAGGAGCCCTCCGGGCCGGGTAACGGCAACGGTGGCGGTAACGGCAACGGCGGCGACAACGGCAACGGCAACGGTGACGCCAACGGCAACGGTGGCGGCAACGGTGGCGACGCCGGAAACAACCCGGGCCCCAACGCCGGCTCGGGCGCTGAGGCCGGTACGGACACCGACAGCGTCGGCTCCAAGCCCGTCCAGCAGGGTGAGGCCAAGGAGGAGCTCGCCGAGACCGGTGCCTCCGAGACCACCTTCCTGCTGATCGGTGCCGCGACCATGATCGCGGGTGGCATCGGCTTCCGTATGATGCCGCGCCTGATCAACCGTGGCGGTGGCGCCGCGGCGGCCTGATAGCCGTACAGCCCTGACCGAGGGGGCCCCGGAACGCTGAGGCGTTCCGGGGCCCTCGCGCATGTCCGGCATACGGAGAGTGGCCCGCTGGTCTCCCAGGCCGGGAGAGGCGTCCTGGAGAGCTCGGGCGCCCGCTCGACACGGCTGAACCGGGGCCGAGAAGCAAAACCGGCCGCCGACGGGGTACGCAGGCTCCTCGGCAGAGCACGCAGGTCTGTCGGCTTGATTACTCAGGGTCATGGGGAGTGCGCAGGGCTCTCGGCGGGCACTCGGGGTCGTCGGCGGAGCAGCAGGCTGTCGGCGGGACACCCAGGCTGTCGGCAGAGCACGCAGGCCCCCGGCGGGGGCGCTCACGCTCCTCGGAGAAGCACCCAGGGCTCCCAGCGGGACACTCAGGGAGTCGGCAGAGCACGCAGGGCTCCGGGCGGGACTCTCGCAGGGCTACGGCAGGGCGGCCGGGGTCCGGAGACCCGGGAAGACGCCGCTCCGGCCCTTCAGGCTGGACCGACCGGGCCGACACCAGGCCAGGGCTTCACGCCGAAGCGGTCCAGGAGCGGGGTCAGGCGCCCTGCTGAGCCAGTACGGGCGCCAGCACCGCCACGGCGATCAGCGCCACCAGCAGGGCGAGCAGCGCCGCCGGAGACAGCCCGCCGAAGGGGCCCTCCTGCTGCATCCGCTGCCTGCTGGCCCGGCACACGGGGCAGCGGCCCTCACTGACCGGGGCCGCGCAGTTGGCGCACACCAGACGGTCGCATGTCATGCGATCTCCTCCTCACTGTGGCCAACGCAGGGGCGAGCCTTCCGGTTCCCCCCTACCACTGTGCCAGCTTCCGCACGATTCGGCGCGCCTCACAGGATTCCGTAACCCTGGAGAGCGAGAAGTCGGAGGTCAATGCCTGGTTTGTGCCTGATAATGCCGTGAATCACCGCTCAACCCCCGACGGGCGACTGCACGGCCCGTCCGGGTTCGCGTATGGTCACGCTCACCGACGGGAACCGCAGCTCGGCATCCCGTGCCCCCTATACAGGTCGACCCTGGTGCATCCGTGATCCGATTCGACAACGTCTCCAAGACCTACGCCAAGCAGACCCGTCCTGCGCTCCGTGACGTCTCGCTCGAGATCGAGAAGGGCGAGTTCGTCTTCCTCGTGGGATCCTCGGGATCCGGCAAGTCCACCTTTCTGCGGCTGCTGCTGCGCGAGGAGCGGGCCAGCCACGGCGCGGTGCATGTCCTGGGCAAGGACCTCGCACGGCTCTCCAACTGGAAGGTGCCGCAGATGCGCCGCCAGTTGGGCACCGTCTTCCAGGACTTCCGGCTGCTCCCCAACAAGACGGTCGGGGAGAACGTCGCCTTCGCCCTCGAAGTGATCGGCAAGCCGCGCGGCCAGATCCGCAAGACCGTCCCCGAGGTCCTGGACCTCGTCGGCCTCGGCGGCAAGGACGACCGTATGCCGGGCGAGCTGTCCGGTGGTGAGCAGCAGCGGGTGGCCATCGCGCGGGCGTTCGTCAACCGCCCGATGCTGCTGATCGCGGACGAGCCGACCGGAAACCTCGACCCGCAGACTTCCGTCGGCATCATGAAGCTGCTGGACCGGATCAACCGGACCGGCACCACGGTCGTCATGGCCACGCACGACCAGCAGATCGTCGACCAGATGCGCAAGCGCGTCATCGAGCTCGAAAAGGGCCGACTGGTGCGCGACCAGTCGCGCGGTGTCTACGGCTACCAGCACTGAGCCCCTCCCGTAGCCGCGGCCGCCACCCCTGAAAGGACATCATGCGCGCCCAGTTCGTCCTGTCGGAGATCAGCGTCGGTCTCCGTCGCAATCTCACGATGACCTTCGCGGTCATCGTCTCCGTCGCCCTCTCCCTCGCCCTGTTCGGCGGTTCGCTGCTCATGCGGGACCAGGTGAGCACGATGAAGGGCTACTGGTACGACAAGGTCAACGTCTCGGTCTTCCTCTGCAACAAGAACGACGCGGAGAGTGATCCCAACTGCGCCAAGGGCGCGGTCACCGCGGACCAGAAGCAGGAGATCAGCACCGATCTCAAGAACATGCCGGTCGTCGACACCGTGCAGTTCGAGACCAGTGACCAGGCGTACAAGCACTACAAGGAGCAGTTCGGCGACTCGCCGCTCGCCAGCTCCCTCACTCCGGACCAGATGCAGGAGTCCTTCCGGATCAAGCTGAAGGACCCGGAGAAGTACGAGGTGATCTCCAGCGCCTTCTCCAGCAGGCCGGGCGTGCAGGAGGTGCAGGACCAGAAGGGGTTGCTGGAGAACCTCTTCAACCTCCTCAACGGCATGAACTACGCCGCCCTGGGTGTCATGGCGCTGATGCTGGTCGTCGCGCTGATGCTGATCGTCAACACGGTGCGGGTGTCGGCGTTCAGCCGTCGGCGTGAGACCGGCATCATGCGGCTGGTCGGCGCCTCCAGCTTCTACATCCAGATGCCGTTCATCATGGAGGCGGCCTTCGCCGGGCTGCTGGGCGCGGTCGGCGCCTGCGCGATGCTGCTGATCGGCCGTTACTTCCTGATCGACCACGGACTGGCGCTCGCCGAGAAGATGCAGCTGATCAACTTCATCGGCTGGGACGCGGTGCTGGCCAAGCTTCCGCTGGTGCTCGCCATCGGTCTGCTGATGCCCGCGTTGGCTGCTTTCTTCGCGTTGCGCAAGTACCTCAAGGTGTGATGTGTACCCCGGGCGCCGTACGGTCAATCGCCCGTACGGCGCTCTTCGGTGTCCTAGACTCACCCGCATGTCGGGCCCGTATACGTTCCTCCCGCCCCGCAGCATGCGCCGCGGGGCGGCCCTGACATTGGTCTTCGGATGCGTCATCGCCACCGGTGCCGCCGCGGGCATCTGGGGCGGTGAGATCGCCAATCCCTCGCGGCTGCCCGCACGTTCGGTGGCCAGTACCGCCGACCGGGCCGACCGGGCCGAGGTCGCCAGGGCCGCAGCCGAGGCGATGGCCGAGGGCAAGTCCGGTTCGCAGGCGGCCGAAGAGGTCGTGAGCCGCAGCGGGGACCGCTGGAGCGCCGTCTACACCGCCCGTGAGTACGAGGGCGTCCAGCAGGCTCTGGACGGGGAGTACGTCGGCGTGGGGCTCTGGGTGCGCGGCGGCCCCGGCGGCCGGATCGAGGTGGCCCGTGTCCAGCCCGGCGGCCCCGCCGCCCTGGCGGGTGTAAGGGCCGGCGACGGGCTCCGTACGATCGACGGCCTGCGCATCACCGGCCGGCCGGTCACCGATGTCGTCGCCCGGCTGCGCGGCGACGAGAGCGAGGGTCATCCCGCGGGCGCCGGCACACCGGTCGTACTCGGCCTCGAGCGCGCCGGACGGAGCTGGGACGAGGCCCTGCGCCGTACCCGGCTGGCCACCGAGACCGTCACCGCCGGCCGGTGGACCTCGGACCACGCCACCCGGATCAAGGTCGAGTCCTTCACCAAGGGCGCCGGCGAGCAGGTCCGCCGCGCGGTGCGCGAGGCTCCCGAGGGCGACGGCATCCTGCTGGATCTGCGCGGCAACTCCGGCGGCCTGGTCACCGAGGCCGTCACCGCCGCCTCCGCCTTCCTCGACGGCGGCCTGGTGACCACGTACGACGTACGGGGCGAGCAGCGGGCCCTCTACGCGCGGAAGGGCGGAGACACCGCCAGGCCGCTGGTCGTGCTCGTCGACGGGGGAACCATGAGCGCCGCCGAGCTGCTGACCGGCGCCCTCCAGGACCGGGGCCGGGCGGTGGTCGTCGGCTCGCGGACCTTCGGCAAGGGCTCGGTCCAGATGCCGAGCGAGCTGCCGGACGGCTCGGTCGCGGAGCTCACCGTGGGTCACTACCGCACTCCGGCCGGGCGTAGCGTGGACGGCGGCGGCATCTCCCCCGACCTGGCCGTACGCCGGGGGGCGGAGGACCGGGCCCGCACAGTATTGAGTGGCCTCGGAGGCGGGGCGTAGTGCGAGAATGGCCGGGCTATGGCTAAAGAGACGGGTCGCAAACTGATCGCGCAGAACAAGAAGGCGCGGCACGACTACACCATCATCGACACCTACGAGTGCGGTCTCGTGCTGACCGGCACCGAGGTGAAGTCGCTGCGGCAGGGGCGGGCCTCGCTGGTGGACGGCTTCGGGCAGCTCGACGGCGGCGAGGCGTGGCTGCACAACGTGCACATCCCCGAGTACACCCAGGGGACGTGGACGAACCACAGCGCGCGCAGGAAGCGGAAGCTGCTGCTGCACCGGGCGGAGATCGACAAGCTGGCGAGCAAGACGCAGGAGACGGGCCATACGCTCGTACCGCTCGCGCTGTACTTCAAGGACGGCCGGGCCAAGGTCGAGCTTGCCCTCGCCAAGGGCAAGAAGGAGTACGACAAGCGGCAGACGCTGCGGGAGAAGCAGGACCGGCGCGACGCGGACCGGGCGATCTCGGCCGCGCGGCGGCGGCAGCGGGCCTGACTCCCGGGGTGGCCGCCGCCCGGGCCTGGGGTGGGGTCGGCGCCGGTGGGCGCACCGGCGCCGGGCGCACGGCCGCGGTGCTCACAGGCGGGAATACGCTGGCACGGCCATGCGTTGATCACGTATGATGGCGCCAGCAGCATGCGGGTGCACAGCGCCCGGCGCCGCAGATTGAAAAATGAACATGGGGATGATCGGTTTCGACAGCGATTGTCGAGACAGGGGAAGCGAGCCGAGGAAGCGGCAATGATCTCGTAAACCATATGTCGCAACCAATAAGTGCCGATAACAAGAGCACTCAGTTCGCCCTCGCTGCCTAAGTAGCGACTAGCGAACTTGTCAGCCCGGGGCTGTTCCCGACCCGGATCCTGGCATCAGCTAGGGAACTAAACCACTAGCCCCGGTCACGGGGGCTGGTGGGAAACCAAACAGTGACTGGGCCCGTCGGAGACTTGTTCGCGTGATCTCCGGGGCCGAGAAAATCGCAGCGAACTGCGCTCGGAGAAGCCCTGTTTCCGCATCGTTGGACGCGGGTTCGATTCCCGCCATCTCCACGAAGGCGATAGGCGACGTGTGTCTGCGGAATGCGCAGACAGCGTCGCCTTCGTCGTTTCTGCGCGGCTGCGCCGCGCGTGGCGGGGGCTTTGCCACCCGCACCCCCTGTGGGCGATGGGTGATGTGTGTCTGCGGTAAGGGCAGACGGCGTCGCCTTCGTCGTTTCTGCGCGGCTGCGCCGCGCGTGGCGGGGGCTTTGCCACCCGCACCGCCTGGTGGTGGGTGGCGGTGTCTGCGGAGAGTGCGGAGTCGCCTTTTTTCGGCAGTCCCGAGCCTGGGCCGAGCCGCGACGGGGCAGCCGGTCCGAACGGAGGCGGGCCGGAGGCCGGTCAGCTGTGGCGAAGGCCGGGCCGGAGGCGGGCGCGGCCTGCCGTGGCGGCCAGCAGGGCCAGTGCTCCCGCCGTCGCCGGGACCCAGTAGCCCGCGGCGGCACCGAGGTGCTCGACGGTCCGGCCGGTCGCGGCCGCGCCCGCCGAGATGCCGACCAGCAGCGCGGTGCAGGCCGTGTTCATGCCCTCGTTGAGCTGTTGGCCCGGGACGAGCTGCTGGACCAGGGTCATGCCGGTGACCATCGTCGGGGCCGTGGCCATGCCGGCGACGACCAGCAGAACAGCCAGTACCGGAAGGCTGTCGGCCACAGTCAGCGGCAGCACTCCCAGCGCCATGGCGGCCACCCCCGCGACGAAGCGCCGCCCCGCCGGGCCACGCGGCCGTAGCGCGCCGAAGACCAGCCCCGCCCCACAGGAGCCGGCGGCCTGAAGAGCCAGGACCGCGCTGCTCGCCGGGCCGCCCCCCATCGAGTCCACCGCGGCGATCGTCGCCACTTCCATTGAGCCGAAGAGGGCTCCGGTGGCCAGAAAGGTGCCCAGCACCACCCTCAGGCCGGGAATGCGCAGGGGCGGTGCGGAGCGGCGGGGCCCCTGGGGGCGGACCGCGGGCTCGGTGCCGCGCTGGGCGGCGAAGAGCAGGGTGCCCGTGGTGAGCAGGACCGTAGCGGTCAGCAGCCCGGCCTCCGGGAAGGCCAGGGTGCAGAGCAGCATCGCCGCAGCCGGGCCCAGCATGAAGCAGATCTCGTCGAGGACCTGCTCGAAGGAGTTGGCGGTGTGCCGCAACTCGGTGTCGTCCCAGTGGAGTTCCGTCCAGCGGGCGCGGGTCATGGCCCCCACGCCCGGCACGCCCGAGAAGCCCGCGCAGGCGAGGAAGAGCGCCCAGTGCGGGGCGTCGTAGTGCACGCACAGCAGCATCGCCGTCGCCCCGGCCGCGAAGACCAGTGCCGCCGGTACGGCCACCCGGGACTGCCCGTGACGGTCCACCAGCCGACCGAGCAGGGGCGCAGTCGCTGCTGTGACCCCCACCCCGGTGGCCGAGACCGCCCCGGCCAGGGCGTAGGAGTCACGGACGACGGCGATCATCACCACCATGCTGACGCCCAGCATCGACCCGGGCAGCCGGGCCATGAACCCGGCCAGCGTGAAGGCCACCGCACCGGGCGGGGCGAAGATACGGCGGTACGGATCCAGGGGGCCGGCCGGCCGCCGGGCGGCGGTGCGCCGGGGCGTACGGCGGTCGGCGACGACCAGCGTGTCGCCGACCACCGTCAGCAGAGGGGAGTCGGGGGAGTGCGGCATGCGCCAACCGTCTCCGCTGGGGCCGGTGTTGGTCCAACACCTGATCGGTGGCCATTGACGCAGCTGTGTTGTTGACTGCCGTGCGTGCCCCGAGACATCGACCCGCGCCTGCTGCGTGCCTTCGTCACCGTCGCCGGTGAGCTGCACTTCACCCGGGCGGCGGCACGCCTCCATGTCGCACAGCAGGCGCTCAGCCGCGACATCCGGCGGCTGGAGCGGGAGCTGCGCACGGATCTTTTCCTCCGCACCACCCGGCAGGTGGCTCTGACGGCGGACGGTGAGCGGCTGCTGCCGTACGCGCGGCGCGTACTGGAGGCGCAGGAGGAGCTGGTAGCGGCGTGTGTGCCGGACGGCTCGCGGCCGCTGCTCGTCGATGTGGGCGCGACCGTCACCACGGGGCACCAGGTGCTGGAGGAAGCCCGGCGGCTGAGGCCCGACCTGGAGTTGGTGGCCCGTTTCCACAGCGGTCTCACCGGCGCCGCCGAGGAGATCCTGAGCGGACGGCTGGATGTCTCCTTCGGCCGCTTCGCGGGCCTCGGCCCCACGGCTCCGGCCGGGCTCGACCACCGGCCCGTGCGCTGCGAGCGCATGGCGGTCCTGCTGCCGGACGGCCATCCACTCGCAGCGCGGGCCGAGGTGCCGGTGCGGGCCCTCGCCGGAGAGACCCTCTACACGGGGGCGGGCAACCCCGCGACCGCCGAGTGGACCGATCTCGCGAGGTGTCTCTTCGCGGGCCGGGGCATCGTCATGGCCGCGCCGTTTCCGGAGATCGACGGCCACGCCGAGTTCATGCGGGTCGTACGGAAACAGGGCTGGTCGGTCCTGGCGAGCAGCGAGTTCCTCGATGTCCCGGGCATGGTGCTGCGGCCGTTGGCCGACCCCGTGCCGCTGTCCCCGGTCTCCATGGTCTGGCGCCGCGGCCTGCGCCATCCGGGCCTGCACGCCCTGCTCGAGGCGGCGCGGACGCTGGGCGTGGCCGGTCAGTGGCTGGAACGGCCCGAGGGGGCCTGGCTGCCGGAAGCGGACGAGGCGTTCCTACGGACGGCCGAGACGTAGTTTCGGCAGCTTTTCGTTCTGTCTGGTTTTCTGTCTGTCATTAAACGATCACCTTTGACCGTTGAGCCGGGCTCGTCACGCTGTGTCGGTGCTGTGCGCTACGTTTGTCCGCCCGGGCATAAAAGGCGGTAGGGGGCGCTCGGGCCGGGTGGGGAGACCCGGTCCGACGGCAGAGGCCCGGGACGTCGCGTGCGCACCTCCATCGGCTCCTGCACTCGGGATGTGCGTACATCAGTGGAGAACTTACGAGACCGCGCCCTGTTCCGGGGTGCCCTCACCCCGGACGCCGACGCGGCGTCCCCGACCTGCCGGGAACCGGGCCTGGACGACAGCTCGCCGACGCAGACCCTGCCGGTGGTGCCCGTCGGCGTACCGGTCGGGGCATCCGGGGAGGGGGACGGCGCCGCTGACGGCGCGATCACCGCGGAGCCTGCCGGACCGGTGTTCGTCGACAGCAGCGGACGGCGCAGAAGGAAGCTGCGCCGGTTCGGCTGGGTCCTCGGCTCGGGATGCGCCTGTTACGCGGCGCTCCTGGTCTATTCGCTGCTCGGGGGCAACGCCGGTGCCCCCTGGCTGCTCATACCGGGCGCGGACGAGGACAAGCCCGGGGAGACGGTGGTGACGTCGCCGGACGAGACCGCCACCGCGGAGCCCGGCGCCTCGCCCGGTCCGACCACCGGCGCCATCGGCTCCGGCGTCTCCGCCGGCCCCGCCGCTGCCGCCTCCGGTGGAGCGTCGCGGCCGTCCGTCTCCGGCGCGCCCGACCCGAAGCCGGCCGCGTCGGTCCGGGACGGAGGCCGTCCCACGGCCTCTCCCGGTGGCTCGACGGCGCCCACCGCGCCCGGGTCCACGTCCGGACCCGGCCGGCCCGCCACCGGCACCGGTCCCGCCCCCGTGCCCGGCACGGACCCGGACCCCGCGCCGGAGGATCCCACGGAGCCGTCCGCCGGGTCCTCCCCGGATCCGACCGCCGACGAGAGCCCGCAGCCGGCCCCGGAAGGCGGGTCGCAGTGAGGTTTTTCCTCACCGGTGGCCGCCGACGCCGGCTGCCGATGCGTTATCTGCTGCCCTCGCTGCTCCTCGTCGCGCTGTCGGCCATGCTGATGCTGCGCGGCTATGTGCACAGCGAGATCCTCGCCGACCACCGGGTGCGGCCCTCGGCCCCCGCCGACGCGGTTCCTCAGAGGATTCTGCACGGGGGCCCGGTGCTCGACGCCCGGGGCGATGGGCAGCCGGCCGGCCACGAGATCCCGGACAGGACGCTCGTCCTGACCTTCGACGACGGCCCGGACCCGACCTGGACACCGAGGATCCTGGACCAGCTGAAGCACCACCGTGCCCATGGTGTCTTCTTCGTCACCGGCACCATGGCGTGCCGGTACCCCGATCTCGTACGGCGGATGGTGGCCGAAGGCCATGAGGTCGGCCTGCACACCTTCAACCACCCCGACCTCTCCTTCCAGTCCCCCGCCCGCATCGACTGGGAACTCACCCAGAACCAGCTCGCGCTGGCCGGAGCCGCCGGGATCCGCAGCTCGCTCTTCCGCCCGCCCTACTCCGCGACCGCCGACGCGCTGGACAACAAGTCCTGGCCGGTGACCCGCTACATCGGCAGCCGTGGATACATCAGCGCCTTCATCGACACCGACAGCGAGGACTGGGCGCGCCCCGGCGTCCACGAGATCGTCCGCAGGGCGCTGCCGGAGAAGCGGGGCGACGGTGCCATCGTGCTGATGCACGACTCCGGCGGCGACCGCTCCCAGACGCTGGCCGCCCTGGACGTGCTCATTCCACGGATGAAGGCCCAGGGCTACACGTTCCCGACCCTCACCCGGGCCCTCAACGCGCCCAGCGCGCACACCGCGGTCACCGGGCCGGAGCTGTGGAAGGGCAAGGCGTTCGTCCTCGCCGTGGAACTCTCCGATGACGCGATGGATGTTCTGACCGTCCTCCTGGCCGTCGTCGGCGGTCTGGTCCTGCTCCGCTTCGGTCTGATGCTGCTGCTCTCCTGGGCGCACGCCCGCCGCAGGCGCGGAAGCAGCTTCCGGTGGGGTCCGCCCGTGACCGAGCCGGTCAGCGTGCTGGTCCCGGCCTACAACGAGGCCAAGTGCATCAGCAACACCGTGCGCTCCCTGGCCGCCGGCGACCACCCGGCGGAGATCATCGTGATCGACGACGGGTCCGCCGACGGCACCGCCGACATCGTCGAACAGCTCGCCCTTCCGGGCGTACGTGTCGTACGGCAGCCCAACGGGGGCAAGCCCGCCGCCCTCAACAACGGCATCGCGCACGCCTCGCACGACATCGTCGTGATGATGGACGGCGACACCGTCTTCGAGCCGTCGACCGTCCGCGAGCTGGTGCAGCCCTTCGGCGATCCGTCCGTCGGCGCGGTCGCCGGGAATGCCAAGGTCGGCAACCGCGACACCCTCATCGGCGCCTGGCAGCACATCGAGTACGTGATGGGCTTCAACCTCGACCGCCGGATGTACGACGTGCTGCGCTGTATGCCCACCATCCCGGGGGCGGTCGGCGCCTTCCGCCGCGAGGCCCTGGACCGCGTCGGCGGGATGAGCGACGACACCCTCGCCGAGGACACCGACATCACCATGGCCCTGCACCGGGACGGCTGGCGCGTGGTGTACGCCGAGAAGGCCCGCGCCTGGACCGAGGCGCCCGAGACCGTCCAGCAGCTGTGGTCGCAGCGCTACCGGTGGTGCTACGGCACCATGCAGGCGATCTGGAAGCACCGCCGCGCCCTGGTCGAATCCGGGCCCTCCGGCCGCTTCGGCCGGGTCGGGCTGCCCCTGGTGTCCTCCTTCATGGTCGTCGCCCCGCTGCTGGCCCCGCTGATCGATGTCTTTCTCGCCTACGGCCTGATCTTCGGCCCCACCGGGAAGACCGTGCTGGCCTGGCTGGGCGTCCTGGCCATCCAGGCCGTGTGCGCCGCGTACGCCTTCCGGCTGGACGGCGAACGGATGACGCATCTCGTCTCGCTGCCGCTGCAGCAGATCCTCTACCGCCAGTTGATGTACGTGGTGCTGCTCCAGTCCTGGATCACCGCCCTGACCGGCGGCCGGCTGCGCTGGCAGAAGCTGCGCCGCACCGGAGCGGTCGGGGCCCCGCTCGCCGCGGAGCCGGCGCGTACCGGCGGAGTTCCGGAGAAGGGTCCCGTCGCATGAGCGTCGGTTCCACCGCGGGGCCGTCCCCGGGCCGGCACCGGGCCGGCAGCGGTGCCGGACCCGCCTCGCCCGACGCCGCCGCCGACGACGGGTTCGCCTCGTCCGACGTGGCGCGGCCGGGAAACCGGCCCGGCCGTGACCGCTGTCTCGACCTGCTGCGCACGGCCGCGCTCGTCCGCGTCGTCGTCTACCACGCCTTCGGATGGGCCTGGCTGACGCTGGTCTTCCCCTCCATGGGCGTGATGTTCGCGCTGGCGGGGTCACTGATGGCGCGCTCGTTGCGGCGCCCCGCCCTCGGTGTCCTCCGCAGCCGCGTCCGCCGGCTGCTGCTGCCGCTGTGGCTCTTCGGCGTCGTGGTGCTGGGCGCCCTGTTCGCCGGGGGCTGGCAGCCGGAGAAGGGGGAGGGCGTCTGGTGGTGGGTGCGGATCGTCTGCTGGGTCGTACCGGTCGGTACCCCGCCCTACCCCTCGCAGATCGGCCAGGGCGGCCTGCTGGAGGACACCTGGGCCGTACAGGCGGCCGGACCCCTCTGGTATCTGCGGGCCTACTTCTGGTTCGTGGTGCTCTCGCCGCTGCTGCTGAAGGCGTTCCGGCGGCTGCCGTGGGCGGTCCTGCTCGCCCCGCTCGCCCTGACGTCGGTCGTGGGGACCGGTCTGGTGGAGATCCCCGGCGCCACCGGTGAGGCGGTCACGGACTTCGCGGTCCACGGCTCGTGCTGGATCCTCGGCTTCGCCCACCACGACGGCCTGCTGCGCCGTATACCGGGGTATCTCGTGCCCTCCCTGGCGCCCGTGCTGATGGCCGTCGGCCTGTGGTGGGCCTCGGGACACCAGGGGGATGAGGGCTGGGACCTCAACGACATCCCCCTGGCCCAGGCCCTGTGGTCCTTCGGTTTCTGTCTGCTTCTGCTGAGCCTCTCCCCGTCCTGGCAGGAGCTGCCGGGGCGGCTTCGGCGCCTCGACAAGCCGGTCACGCTCGCCAACAACCGCGTGGTGACGATCTATCTCTGGCACGAGGCCGCGCTCATCGCCGCCGTGCCGCTGATCGATCTGCTGTGGGAGCTCCCGGGCGACTGGCCGACGTACGCCGGGCTGCTCGAGAGCTCGTACACGATCACCGCCTTCCTGCTCGCCTGTCCGGTCATCGCGCTGCTCATCGTGGCCTTCGGGTGGGCCGAGGACATCGCGGCCGGGCGCCGGCCGCGGCTGTGGCCCACCGGCGCCCGCGGATGAGGAGCGGGACGGCTCTCACAGCATCCATGGCGGACGGGTGAGTTCAAGGTTTCGTACGCGTCACCTGTCGCCACGGCCCTGAAACGCGGCCTCCCTAACGTCTGCCAGTGCCGGCTTATTCTCGGCCCGATACTTGTGGAGGCGTGATGACTGCTCCGACGACCACACCGCGTAAGGGGGGCCGCTGGATCGAGCAGTGGGACCCGGAGGACGACACCTTCTGGCAACAGAAGGGCGAGCGGATCGCGACCCGCAACCTGATCTTCTCGGTCCTCTCCGAGCACATCGGCTTCTCCATCTGGACCCTGTGGTCGGTCATGGTCCTCTTCATGGGACCCGAGTACGGGATCGACCCGGCCGGGAAGTTCTTCCTGGTCGCCGTGCCGACGCTGGTCGGCGCCGTGCTCCGCGTCCCCTACACGTTCGCGGTCGCCCGGTTCGGCGGGCGGAACTGGACGGTGGTCAGCGCCCTGCTCCTGCTGCTGCCCTCGGTGGCCGCGGCCCTGGTGATGGAGCCGGGCACCTCGTACACCACGTTCCTGCTGGTCGCGGCGCTCACCGGTGTCGGCGGCGGCAACTTCGCCTCCTCCATGACCAACATCAACTCCTTCTATCCGCTGCGGAAGAAGGGCTGGGCGCTCGGCATGAACGCGGGCGGCGGCAACATCGGCGTGCCGGTCATCCAGCTGATCGGCCTGCTCGTCATCAGCACCGCCGGTGCCGCGCAGCCGCGGCTCGTGCTCGCCGTCTACATCCCGCTCATCGTGGTCGCCGCGACGCTGTCCGCGCTGAAGATGGACAACCTGGCGCCGGTGAAGAACGACACCGGGGCCGCCAAGGAGGCGGTCAAGGACGCGCACACCTGGATCATGTCCTTCCTCTACATCGGCACCTTCGGCTCGTTCATCGGCTACAGCTTCGCCTTCGGCCTGGTCCTGCAGACCCAGTTCGCCCGTACGCCGCTGCAGGCCGCCTCGCTCACCTTCATCGGCCCGCTTCTGGGCTCGCTGATCCGCCCGGTCGGCGGCCGCCTCGCGGACCGGATCGGCGGCGCCCGCGTGACCCTGTGGAACTTCGCCGCCATGGGCGCCGCGACGCTCGTGGTGATCTACGCGTCCATGGAGAAGTCGCTGCCGGTCTTCCTGGTCGGCTTCATCGCCCTCTTCGTCCTGAGCGGCCTCGGCAATGGCTCCGCATTCAAGATGATCCCGGGGATCTTCCACGCGAAGGCGGTCGCCCGGGGCCTGGCGGGGGAGGAGGCCGCGGCTTACGGGCGGCGGCTCTCCGGCGCCGCGATGGGCCTGATCGGCGCGGTCGGCGCGCTCGGCGGCCTCGGCATCAACCTGGCCTTCCGCCAGTCCTTCATGACCGGGGGATCCGGCACCCCGGCGTTCGTGTCCTTCCTCGCCTGCTACGCGTTGTGCTTCGCCGTGACCTGGGCGGTATACCTGCGTAAGACCCCGGCGCAGCCGGTGCCGCAGACCGAGACGACCGCCGAATCGGCGAAGCGGCTCAGCTACGCCGAAGTGTGACCCCATCCGACCAGGGCGTCCGCGCCGCGCCGGCCCTCGGGGCGGGTGGCGCGGACGCCTCTGTCGTACGGGCGGTCCCTGTTTCGGTGTAACACCCAGGAAATGCTGGTGAACCGCGAGCGTCACCCGGCGTTGGCACGATGGCCACAGGGCTTGGGGCCGGACGGCTGTGTACGCAGCACGGGCGGCTCCGGGCAGGACACACCTTCAGCGGAGCGAGGCAGAGGCATGCACGGCGAGGATGCGGAGCACCTGTCGGGCGGCGCGGAAGCGCCGGCCCCGGCCGGGGCACGGGGCGCTGCCGGGGCACCTGCGGGTGCGGCGGGCGCCGCGCAGCCGCTCGCCGGTTTCACCGTCGGTATCACCGCCGCGCGGCGGGCCGACGAACTGGGCACGCTGCTGCAAAGGCGCGGCGCCGTGGTGCTGCACGCACCGGCGCTGCGGATCGTGCCGCTGCCCGACGACACCGAACTTCTCGCCGCGACGAAGGAACTGATCGACGACGCGCCGGACGTCGTGGTCGCCACCACCGCCATCGGCTTCCGCGGATGGGTCGAGGCAGCCGACGGCTGGGGGCTCGGGGAAGCCCTGTTGGAGCGGCTGCGCGGGGTGGAACTGCTCGCCCGCGGGCCCAAGGTGCGCGGTGCGATCCGGGCCGCGGGGCTGACCGAGGAGTGGTCCCCCGCCTCCGAGTCGATGGCCGAGGTGCTCGACCGGCTGCTGGAGGAGGGCGTCCAGGGTCGCCGGATCGCGCTCCAGCTGCACGGTGAGCCACTGCCCGGCTTCGTCGAGGCACTGCGCGCCGGGGGCGGAGAGGTCGTCGGGGTACCCGTCTACCGCTGGATGCCGCCGGAGGACATCGGCCCGGTGGACCGGCTGCTCGACGCCACGGTGAGCCGCTCGCTCGACGCGGTGACCTTCACCAGCGCCCCCGCGGCGGCGTCGCTGCTGGACCGGGCGCGAGAGCGCGGAATGCTGGAGGAATTCCTGGACGCACTGCGGCACGATGTGCTGCCCGCGTGCGTCGGTCCGGTGACCGCGCTGCCGCTGGAGGCACACGACATCGACACGGCGCAGCCGGAGCGCTTCCGGTTGGGACCTCTCGTTCAGCTGCTGTGCGTCGCACTCCCGGGGCGGGTCCGGTCGTTGCCGGTCAGTGGGCGCCGGGTGGAGATCCGGGGGCACGCGGTGCTCGTGGACGGCGAGCTGAGGTCCGTACCGCCCGCGGGGATGGCGCTGCTGCGGGCGCTGGCACGGCGGCCGGGGTGGGTGGTGCCGCGCGCCGAGCTGCTGCGGGCGCTGCCGGGCGCGGGGCGTGACGAGCACGCGGTGGAGACGGCGATGGCCCGGCTGCGTACGGCGCTGGGTGCGCCGAAGCTGATCCAGACGGTGGTCAAGCGCGGCTACCGGCTGGCGCTCGACCCGGCGGCCGACACCAAGTACGGCGACGCGTAGGGCCTGTCCCGGCTTGGATCACATCCGGGGACGCGCAGGGCCTGTCCGGACTGGGACCACCTCGGGGGAGTGCCCCCGGCCACGTGCCCCGGGCCATCGGTCGGAAGCGCCGTCGGGTAAGGCGTGCTCCCGGCGCCGCCCCCCCACCGCGTGGCGGGGGATCGGTGGTCCGACCGGACCGATCCGGTCCCGTACGGCCGTCTTCCCCCCGGCGTGGACCCCGCGGGAGAGTGGGTTCCGTGCGCGCGGTGGGCACGGTGGGGGTGGGCCACGCGCGAGCCCAGGGGTGTCGGCTCGTTGAAGGAGTGGCAGGGACATGGCGGCGTCGGACTCGGGCGGGCTGCGGTACGACGCCGGGCGGATCTGCCTGGACCTGGTGGCGACACGACGCCCCGGACGGGGCGCGGGGGACTGCCTCGTGGAGCGGCTCGACCGCCCCGAACGGCTGCGGACGTGGCTGACCGGAGCGGGGCTGGTGCCGCCCGGCGCTCCGCTCGGCGCCGCCGACGACGGCTGGCTCGACCGCTTCCGTACGCTGCGTGACCTTCTCCATCGGGTGATGGGAGCGGAGCTCACCGGCCGCGCGGCCGACCGTGACATCGAGGCGCTGAACGCTCTGGCCGCCGCCTCCGCACCCCCTCCCGTGCGGGCCGTACGCGGCACCGACGGCGACCTCGTCCGCAGACTCGCCACCGCACCGGACTGCGTGGGCCTGCTCTCCGCAGTCGCCCGCGACGCCATCGACCTCCTCACCGACACCACGGCGCGCCGCCAACTGCGGCAGTGCGAAGGCGACTCCTGCACGCTGGTGTATCTCGACACCTCGCGGGGGCGGCGCCGCCGATGGTGTTCCAGCGAGGTGTGCGGCAACCGGGAGCGGGTCGCCCGGCACCGGCGGCGGGCCGTCGCGGCGCAGGGCTGAGACAGCTCACCGCAAGACCGGCGAACGCTGAAGCCCCGACCACCGACGCCCCGAACGCGTAGTCCGCTGTACGCGGAGGCCTGAACGCGGAGGGCCTGAACGCGGAGGCCGTACCCGGGCGTGACGCAGCCCCCGGCGGGACGGACCGAGGGCTGCGAGTTCCGGTGACGGCTGGTCAGGCTCCGGCTCTGTTCTGTGCCGTCAACCGTTGAGGAAGACGTAGTCGGCCCGGTACGGCACGGCGGCGACCGGCTTCTCGTACGGGTCGCAGCTGCCGGCCGGGGCGACACCGCCGACCGTGTTCAGCCGCAGGATCTCCGTGGTGCGGGCGAAGAGTCCCTGCGCACGGCCGGACGGCGTGGCCCGCAGGTCGAGTTCGGGGATGTTGCTGTCGCCGTTCGGTGTCTTGGAGATCAACTCGCCCGTGACAGCGCTGCGGTCCGGCGCGACCCACTGCGGGGTGCCGGAGTTCGGCCGCACGAAGGAGTGGACGATGCCGCGTGCGAGCAGGGCCCGGACGTCGCGCTGCGCGAACGCGTAACGCCCGCCCGGTTGCCGCGTGCACTCATAGACCTGGGCGCCCCTGATGACGGACGCCTGGAAGTTCGACAGCGCCGCGTCGAAGTCGAACTCCTGGGTCACCTTGTGGAACTGGCCGCGGACCGCGCCGCCGGGGAACGCGGCCGTGTGCAGATTGGCGTAGAAGGCCCCGGGGTCGCTGGTGAACCGCTGGAGGAACGCCCGGTCCCCGACCGTCACCGAGCCGGTGGCCGTACGGCCCTTCCCCGCCGTCTTCTTCGAGATCAGCGGCACCTTCACCGCACCGTTGCTGCCGCGCCCGCCCTCGTGGATATGGAGCGCCGTCGGCCGGCCGATGCCGCGGAACGTCACCGCGAAGGACACCTGGTTCCCCCGCACGCGGACGAACTCGAGCGCGGAGCCGTTCTTGTCGCCGACCGCCGGACCGCCCGGGGCCGGGACCTCGTTGGCCCCGTTCAGGCTCGCGACGAAGACGGACTCCCCGCCGCGCGGGCCCGGGCCGTCGTGTGCGACGGCCGGAGATACGGCAGCCGCCAGCCCGGCTGCCGTGGCGCATGCGGTCGCACCGAGACGAAAGGCGTGACGCCGGTCCTTGATGCGATTCATGGCGGGTCCTCCCGTTGATGGAGCTGACGCCCCCTGCATCAGCTCTTCACCGAGAAGTACGGATTCGGCCCGGCATGGAACTCACCCCTGACATGTGAGCTGTCTCATGCCGACTCCCCTGAACGGAAAGGGCGGTTGCCGCGTACCGGGGCCGCCGCCCGGTGAATTCATCCAAGAATTTTTCCGAGCCGTTGAGTGGCCGGCCCGCCCCGGCCGTACTCAGGGGGGAAGCGGCAACCAGCCCACGTCCACCTCTTCCTTGGGGGAGTCAGCAATGTGCAAGTCCCACCGCTTCCGCCTCGTCGCGGTCTCCGCCCGCGCTGTCCCCACCTGGACGGCGACGGCCCGTGACGGTGGGTCGGAGTCGGGCAAGGACGACGGCGGAGGTTCCGGAAGCTCCTCGGGCTACTGACCGTTCCCCCACGCCAGTGGGTCCGAGGACGGGCGGGGGTCCGCCGCAGACGAGGGCTGCGGACCCCCGCCCCATTTCGTGAGTCCATCCAATGACCGTTCCCAGCAATCTCCAAAACTGGGACTCGACCAGGAGGTTCGGGTGCGCAAGGATGCGGCCGTGGTCGAACACCGTCCTTCAAGAACCCGCCATAGGGCCGAAAAACCGCGGGCCGGCAGCCCCGTGCCGGATGAGGAACTCATGCGGGTCCTCTATCGCGAACACGCGGGTCCGCTTCTTGCCTACGTCCTCCGCTTGGTCGCCGGCGACCGCCACCGGGCGGAGGATGTCGTCCAGGAGACCCTGGTACGTGCCTGGCGCAACGCGGACCAACTGAACCGGGCCACCGGTTCGGTGCGGCCCTGGCTCGTGACCGTCGCACGGCGCATCGTCATCGACGGACACCGCAGCCGCCAGGCCCGTCCGCAGGAAGTCGACCCCTCGCCCCTGGAACTCATGCCCGCGGAGGACGAGATTGACAAAGCCCTGTCGCTCATGACGCTCTCCGATGCCCTGGGCGACCTCAGCGACGCGCACCGGGAGGCGCTCGTCGAAACGTACTTCAAGGGTCGTACGGTCAATGAAGCGGCAGAGAAACTCGGCATACCCAGCGGGACGGTGAGATCCCGTGTTTTCTACGCGCTGCGCTCCATGAAGCTCGCGCTCGAGGAACGAGGAGTGACGGCATGACCGCGCACGAGCGCCAATCAGAGCACGAGGCCGTCGGGGCCTACGCGCTCGGCGTGCTGGACGCTGCGGACGCGGCAAGATTCGAGGAGCACCTGGCCTACTGCGAGCGCTGCGCGCGGCATCTCGACGAGTTCATGGGCCTCGAACCGCTGCTCGCCACGCTGGCCCAGGCTCCCCAGGGCGTCTCCGACCCCGCGTCCCTCCATGCGACCCCCAGCCCGCAGCTGCTGGACCGGCTCGTCGACGAAGTGGCGGTCAAGCGCCGCCAGCGCCGGCGGCGCGGCCTCTATCTCGTCGCGGCGGCCGCCGCCCTGATCATCGGCGGTCCCGTGGCCGCCACTGTGGTGACCGCGGAGGACAGCGGATCCACGGTCGCGGGCGGACCGCACGCGCACTCCACCAGCCCCGCCGAGGACGCCTTCTTCAACCACATGAGCGACAAGGTCGAGTCCACCGACCCGGTCAGCAAGGTCGCCGCCACGGTCGGTACCGAGGAGAAGGGCTGGGGCACCCACACCGTCCTCGAGCTGAAGAACGTCAAGGGCCCGCAGCGGTGCAACCTCATCGCCGTCTCCAAGACCGGCGAGGAGGAGGTCGTCACGTCCTGGGGTGTGCCCCGCTGGGGGTACGGCGTCCCGGGCAGCACCCATGAGACCGCCAAGCACCCGCTGTACGTCCACGGCGGCGCGGCCATGGCCCGTAGCGACATCGATCACTTCGAGGTCCGCACCTTCGAGGGCAAGCGACTGGTCTCGGTCGACGCCTGACCCCTCCGGGGGTGCCGTGCCGACGGCTGAAGCCGCCGCGGCGTGGCACCCCTGCCTCGCTCCTCTTTTTCCCTCCCCCTCCACCCGGTTTCCCTCCCCCTCCACCCGGACGCACAGGCGTGCACGTCACGCCCCCGTGGCGTACGGTTGACGGCTGCCCAGCACGTCAGAAGGGGGACCCGGGTGGCCGCGCAGGATGCCGCAGTCGATTCGGTACGGGACCGCGAGATCGGGGTCGAGCAGGACCACCTCGACCAGGTGTACCGGCGTCTCGAGGAGAAGATCCACGAGGCGGAGTTCCTGATGGACGACGCCGTCCGCCGAGGCCAGGTCGGTACGCCCGGCGCGCTCGCCGAGCGTGACGCGCAGGTCTTCCGCGCCGGGGTGCACCTCAACCGCCTCAACAGCGAGTTCGAGGACTTCCTCTTCGGCCGGATCGACCTGCTGCCCGGCAAGGACGGCAAGCGCGGGCCGGATGGCGCGTACACCTCCGTGGAGCCGGCCGACGAAGCCGTACGGACCGATGACTCCGGTGCGTACGGCGAGATCGCGGAGACCCTGCACATCGGCCGGCTCGGAGTGCTCGACGCCGACTACTCCCCGCTCGTCATCGACTGGCGGGCGCCGGCTGCCGCTCCCTTCTACCGGTCGACCCCCAAGGAGCCCGGCCGGGTCGTACGGCGACGGGTGATCCGCAGCAAGGGCCGCAAGGTACTCGGCGTCGAGGACGACCTGCTGAGACCCGAGCTGACCGCGACCCTGGACGGCGGTGAGCTGCCCGTCGTCGGCGACGGCGCGCTGATGGCCGCGCTCGGCCGGGCCCGCAGCCATGCCATGCGGGACATCGTCTCCTCCATCCAGGCGGAACAGGACCTGGTGATCCGGGCCCCGGCGGCGTCCGTCACCGAGGTCGGCGGCGGGCCCGGCACCGGAAAGACAGCGGTCGCGCTGCACCGCGCCGCGTACCTCCTCTACCAGGACCGGCGCCGCTACGCCGGGGGCATCCTGGTCGTCAGCCCGACCCCGCTGCTGGTCGCCTACACCGAGGGCGTCCTGCCGTCCCTGGGGGAGGAGGGGCAGGTGGCGATCCGCGCGGTCGGCTCGCTGGTCGACGGCGCCGAGGCCACCACGTACGACGAGCCGGCCGTCGCCCGGATCAAGGGCTCCTCGCGCATGGTCAAGGTGCTCCGCAAGGCGGCGCGCGGCGCTCTGGAGTTGCCGCCGCCGGCCGGGGCGGCGGACGAGCGCGCGGCGGGCAAGGGGGCCACGGGCGAGGGTGCCGCGGGTGGGGGAGGGATGCCCACGCGGCTCCGGGTAGTGGCCTTCGGCGGCCGTATCGAGCTCGACGCCGCGGAACTCCAGCGGATCCGCCAGGCCACGCTCGGCGGGACCGCGCCGGTCAACCTGCTGCGCCCGCGCGCCCGGCGCCTCCTCCTCGACGCCCTGTGGGAGAAGTCCGGCGCCCGCAAGCGCTACACCGACCCCGAGCTGGCAGCCGAAGCTCGCGAGGCGTTCGACGAGGACGTCTCCACCGAGCCTTCCTTCGTCGACTTCCTCGACGCCTGGTGGCCCGAGCTGAGCCCGCGCCGGGTGCTGGCCGCGATGGCCGACGAGCGGCGGCTCGGCCGCTGGTCCCGGCGGGTGCTCGAGCAGCGTGAGGTGCGGATGCTGGCCCGCTCCCTCGGGCGCCTGGACAGCAGCGGCCAGGGTCCGCTGTCCGTGCACGACGTCGCGCTGCTGGACGAGCTCCAGGTGCTGCTGGGCACGCCGGCCCGCGCCCGTAAGCGGGAGGCCGACCCGCTCGACCAGCTCACCGGCCTGGACGAGGTCACCACGTTCGCCGACCGCAGCTCGGCCCGCCGCAGCCGTGGCGAGCGGCTGGAGGAGGAGCGTACGGACTACGCGCATGTCATCGTCGACGAGGCGCAGGACCTCACCCCGATGCAGTGGCGGCTGGTGGGCCGTCGCGGCCGGCACGCCACGTGGACGGTCGTCGGTGACCCGGCGCAGAGCTCCTGGTCCGATCCGGGGGAGGCGGCCGAGGCCCGGGACGAGGCGCTCGGCCACCGCCCGCGCCGCCGGTTCACCCTGACGGTGAACTACCGCAACCCGGCCGAGATCGCCGAGGTCGCGGCGAAGGTCCTCGCTCTGGCCATGCCGGGCATGGAATCCCCGGAGGCGGTCCGGTCGACCGGCACCGTGCCCCGCTTCGCCGTGACGGGCAACGGGCAGCGCGCCGTGGCCGTCCAGGGACAGCGCCCGGGAACGAACGGCGGCCGGGGCCCGGTGGCGAACGGCAGCCGGGGCGCGGCGGCGAAGCGCGGCGGGGCCGCGGACGACGACCTCGGCACGGCTGTACGCGAGGAGGCCCAGCGGCTGCTGGACGAGGTGGACGGGACGGTCGGCGTGGTCGTGGCGATGGACCGGCGCGAGCAGGCCCGGCGGTGGCTGTCCGGTCTCGGTGAGCGAGTGGTGGCGCTGGGCAGCCTGGAGGCCAAGGGGCTGGAGTACGACGCGACGGTCGTGGTCGCGCCCGCCGAGATCGCGGACGAGTCCCCGGCGGGCCTGCGGGTGCTGTACGTGGCGCTGACCCGGGCCACTCAGCGTCTGACGGTCCTCTCCGGGGAGCGGGACGCTCCGGACGCGCACGGGGTCCCGGATCTGCTCAGGGACTGATCACGGCATGCAAGGACCGATCAAGCATGCCCGGACCAGGCAACCGCTGATCATGGGCTGATCAAGGACGGTTCAACGAGGAACAAGGGCTGATCAAGGACCGGAGGTGCGGCTGATCGGGGCCCTTGTCGGATCAACTGGCGCACCAGGAATGACTTTCGGGGACTCTTTGTTAGCCTGAGTGTGGCACCGGCCCGATCCAAGCCCCCGGGCCCAACCTCAGTCGCTTCGAGCGACCACTTGCCGCGAGGCGAGCATGGCGGGTCGGTGCCGTCCAGACGATGACGACGGGCGCCCCTCTCAGCGGAGAGGGGCGCCCCTCGTGCGTTCGGGGCCGGCGGCGATGCGAACCTCCGGGCCTCTCGCTGAGTGAAAGCGCTTTTCCGATACGTGGGCCTGGTTACCGTGTACCGGCTGGTAGGTGCGACGATCGGACAGCGCGTCCCGGCAACCCTGTGGTCGCGCGCAACGCGAACAAGGGAAAGCAGAGGAAGTCCGCCATGGCAACGGCGCCCAGCGTCTCCTACTCGATGACGGTCCGGCTGGAGGTTCCGGCGAGTGGCACGGCCGTCAGTCAGCTCACCACCGCCGTGGAATCCTCCGGCGGCTCGGTGATCGGTCTCGACGTCACCGCGTCGGGCCACGAGAAGCTGCGGATCGACGTCACCGTCGGTGCGACCTCCACCGCGCACGCCGACCAGATCGTCGCGGAGCTGCGGGGCATCGAGGGTGTACACCTGGGCAAGGTCTCCGACCGTACGTTCCTGATGCATCTCGGCGGCAAGATCGAGATGGCGTCCAAGCACCCCATCCGCAACCGTGACGACCTCTCCATGATCTACACCCCGGGCGTCGCCCGGGTGTGCATGGCGATCGCCGAGAACCCCGAGGACGCGCGCCGCCTCACCATCAAGCGCAACTCCGTCGCCGTGGTCACGGACGGCTCCGCGGTGCTGGGCCTGGGCAACATCGGCCCCAAGGCCGCCCTGCCCGTCATGGAGGGCAAAGCGGCCCTCTTCAAGCGGTTCGCCGGTATCGACGCCTGGCCGCTCTGTCTGGACACCCAGGACACCGACGCCATCGTCGAGATCGTGAAGGCGATCGCGCCCGGATTCGCGGGCATCAACCTGGAGGACATCTCCGCACCGCGCTGCTTCGAGATCGAGGCCCGCCTGCGGGAAGCCCTCGACATCCCGGTGTTCCACGACGACCAGCACGGCACCGCCATCGTCGTCCTCGCGGCGCTCACCAACGCGCTGCGGGTCGTCGGCAAGGCCATCGGCGACGTACGCGTCGTGATGTCCGGCGCGGGCGCGGCCGGTACGGCGATCCTCAAGCTGCTGATCGCCGCCGGCGTGAAGCACGCGGTGGTCGCCGATATTCACGGCGTCGTGCACGCCGGCCGTACGGACCTGGTCTCCGCCGATCCGGAGTCCACGCTCCGCTGGATCGCCGACAACACCAACCCCGAAGGTGTCACCGGCACTCTCAAGCAGGCCGTGACGGGCGCGGATGTCTTCATCGGCGTCTCGGCCCCGAACGTCCTCGACGGCGAGGACATCGCGGCGATGGCGGACGGCGCCATCGTCTTCGCTCTCGCCAACCCGGACCCCGAGGTGGATCCGGCCGTGGCCCGGCAGACCGCCGCCGTGGTCGCCACCGGCCGTAGCGATTTCCCGAACCAGATCAACAACGTACTCGTCTTCCCGGGCGTCTTCCGCGGTCTGCTGGACGCCCAGTCACGGACGGTGAACACCGACATGATGCTGGCGGCGGCGGCCGCCATCGCGGATGTCGTCACCGAGGACGAGATCAATCCGAACTACATCATCCCCAGCGTCTTCAACGACAAGGTCGCGGGCGCTGTCGCCGGTGCGGTCCGCGACGCGGCAAAGGCCGCGGGGCCTGCTGTGACAGGGGCTACGGAGGACTAGGCACGGCGCGTCGCGGGGCGCGGGGCACTGACACCCCCCATAGGGTGACGGGCAGAAAAACGTGCCGCAAACCCCGAGGCGAGTCCTGCGGTGTGCTGCCGGGTGTGGACGGAGCGTCACCACAACGAGGCAGTGGCGCTTTTCGTGTGACTCGCAAGGGTGCCGGATTGGCTTTCCCGCCACAGGTGGGGGCAGGATGCGTATCGCGGGCGCGAGGGTCTGGCATCAGACCCGGGTCCGGGGACTGTCCGAGGGCCCTGGCAGCATCGGCTTCGATCTCACGCCTCATTGGCAAGATGAACACGGGAGTAACTATGAACCGCAGTGAGCTGGTGGCCGCTCTTTCCGAGCGCGCCGAGGTGACCCGCAAGGACGCGGACGCCGTCCTGGCCGCCCTCGCCGAGACCATCGGTGAGGTCGTCGCCAAGGGCGACGAGAAGGTCACCATTCCCGGCTTCCTGACCTTTGAGCGCACTCACCGTGCCGCTCGTACCGCGCGCAACCCGCAGACCGGTGACCCCATCCAGATCCCGGCCGGCTACAGCGTGAAGGTCTCCGCGGGCTCCAAGCTCAAGGAAGCCGCCAAGGGCAAGTAAGAGGACCACAGCAGTCGACGAAGGGCGGCCGCCCTCCCCCGGGAGGGCGGCCGCCCTTCGTCGTACGGGGGTCGCCCGCCGCGGTTCGCCGGCGGCCCGTCCACGCCCGGCGGGCCCGGGGTGTGCCCCGGGCCCGCACATGGCCGCATGCCGCGGCGGCGGGTCAGCCGCGCAGCGAGCCGTTGGGGAGTTCGACCTTGGCGCCGAGCTCCACCAGCTTGCTCATGAAGTTCTCGTAGCCGCGGTTGATCAGGTCGATGCCGTGGACCCGGGACGTGCCCTGGGCCGCCAGGGCCGCGATCAGATACGAGAAGCCGCCCCGGAGGTCCGGAATCACCAGGTCGGAGCCCTGGAGCTTCGTCGGGCCGGAGACGACCGCCGAGTGCAGGAAGTTCCGCTGGCCGAAGCGGCACGCCGAGCCGCCCAGGCACTCGCGGTAGAGCTGGATGTGGGCGCCCATCTGGTTCAGCGCGGAGGTGAAGCCGAGCCGCGACTCGTACACCGTCTCGTGCACGATGGAGAGCCCGGACGCCTGGGTCAGGGCCACCACCAGGGGCTGCTGCCAGTCGGTCTGGAAACCGGGGTGGACGTCCGTCTCCAGGGCGATCGCGTTCAGCGGGCCGCCGGGGTGCCAGAAGCGGATGCCCTCGTCGCCGATCTCGAAGGCGCCGCCGACCTTCCGGAAGGTGTTGAGGAAGGTCATCATCGAGCGCTGCTGCGCGCCCCGCACATAGATGTTGCCCTCGGTCGCCAGCGCCGCGCTCGCCCAGGAGGCCGCCTCCAGACGGTCCGGCAGCGCGCGGTGGTTGTAGCCGCCCAGTTTCTCGACACCGGTGATCCGGATCGTCCGGTCGGTGTCCATGGAGATGATCGCGCCCATCTTCTGCAGCACGCAGATGAGGTCCTCGATCTCCGGCTCCACGGCCGCGTTCGACAGCTCCGTGACGCCCTCGGCCAGCACGGCCGTCAGCAGCACCTGCTCGGTCGAGCCCACCGAGGGGTACGGGAGCCGGATCCTGCAGCCGCGCAGCCGGTGCGGCGCCTCCAGATACTGCCCGTCGGCCCGCTTCTCGATGATGGCGCCGAACTGGCGGAGCACGTCGAAGTGGAAGTCGACCGGCCGGCCGCCGATGTCGCAGCCGCCCAGGCCGGGGATGAAGGCGTGGCCCAGACGGTGCAGCAGCGGGCCGCAGAAGAGGATCGGGATACGGGAGGAACCGGCGTGTGCGTCGATGTCGGCGACATTGGCGCTCTCGACGCGGGACGGATCGAGGATCAGCTCGCCCGGCTCGTCGCCGGGCCGGACGGTGACGCCGTGCAGTTGCAGCAGCCCGCGCACGACCCGTACGTCGCGGATGTCGGGCACATTGCGCAGCCGGCTGGGCTCACTGCCCAGCAGCGCCGCGACCATGGCCTTGGGTACGAGGTTCTTCGCGCCGCGGACACGGATCTCGCCCTCGAGCGGGGTGCCGCCGTGGACAAGCAGGACATCGTCGGTGCCGGTCATGGATCTCGCGTTCCTGGAGATGGGCAGGGGCCAGAGCAAATGGTACGGGCCGGGTGGCCCCCCGCCGTAAGGGCGAGTGCTCCACGGGCACGTCGTGGGTGCGTGATGCCACGCTGCGTCGCTCCGGGGCACCGCAGGGTCACCGCGGCGCGCCCCCGCTGCCGCCGTACGCCCCGTGCTGCCATCAGCCGTGTCGTCCTGTTGACTCCCCGCGGAAGGCGAAGGTGCGGGATCATGTCGTCATGACCGAGGTGTCCTCCCTCACAGGACGGCTGCTAGTCGCGACACCGGCGCTGGCCGACCCGAACTTCGACCGCGCGGTGGTGCTGCTCCTCGACCACGACGAGGAGGGCTCGCTGGGCGTCGTGCTGAACCGGCCGACCCCCGTGGGGGTCGGCGACATCCTCGAGTCCTGGGCCGGGCTGGCCGGGGAACCGGGGGTGGTCTTCCAGGGCGGCCCGGTGTCGCTGGACTCGGCGCTGGGCGTCGCGGTGGTGCCCGGCGACACGGGGACGGTCGTGGGAGAGGCGCCGCTGGGCTGGCGGCGGGTGCACGGGGCGATCGGCCTGGTGGACCTGGAGGCGCCGCCGGAGCTGCTGGCGGCGGCGGTCGGATCGCTGCGGATCTTCGCCGGTTACGCGGGCTGGGGGCCGGGCCAGCTGGAGGACGAGCTGGTCGAGGGTGCGTGGTACGTGGTGGAGTCGGAGCCCGGGGACGTGTCGTCGCCGGATCCCGAGCAGCTGTGGCGGGCCGTACTGCGGCGGCAGCGCAATGAGCTGGCGATGGTAGCGACCTATCCGGACGACCCGAGTCTCAACTGAGCGCAAGCGGTTTGAGTACCCTTGCCGTTATGAGCACTCTTGAGCCCGAGCGCGGGGCAGGGACCGGCACCCTTGTGGAGCCGACGCCGCAGGTGTCGAACGGCGACGGCGACCACGAGCGCTTCGCCCATTACGTACAGAAGGACAAGATCATGGCGAGCGCGCTGGAAGGCACGCCCGTCGTCGCTTTGTGCGGCAAGGTCTGGGTCCCCGGGCGCGACCCCAAGAAGTACCCGGTCTGCCCGATGTGCAAGGAGATCTACGAGTCCATGGGCGCCGGTGGCGACAAGGACAAGGACAAGAGCGGCAAGGGCGGCGACAAGAAGTAGCCCCCTCTCCCCGCAGGGCCGGTCCCCTGCGGGGAGACATGTCCGGACGCCGTCGGTAGATCGGGCTCCGGCGGCCTGGTCACCGAGGCCGTCACCGCCGCCTCGGCCTTCCTCGACGGCGGCCTGGTGACCACGTACGACGTACGGGGCGAGCAGCGGGCCCTCTACGCGCGGAAGGGCGGAGACACCGCCAGGCCGCTGGTCGTGCTCGTCGACGGGCTTCCCCGCTCCTGATCAAGTGACCGCAACCGGGGGAGAGAGCCGGCACGGCCTCTCCCGGTTGCCGCGGGAAGCCGGCGATGTGCCGGCGGCGTCCGTGTCGACGGACACCCGCGTCGCAGGCCCCGTCCGGCCTTCTGCCCGGCCGTACGCAGCGCCGGCAGCGCCTCGGTGGGCCCGCGGCCGCCGATCGGCAGGCGGCCGCACCGGCTTGGGGTGCGCCTCGCCGGCGCGCGTCGAACCGCACTTCCGTCCCGGGAGCGCAAGGGGGCGCCGCCACTCAGCGGCCCCCGGGTGCAGCCGCGGTCCGCGGCGACGCCGGAGCACGGCATCCACGGCGCATCGGTGCTGGTGGGCGGTGGCGCGTGGCCGTGATCGTGGCGGCGACCACGCCGTGTTTTGGCTCGTGTTCGCCGGTCGGGACCGGCCTCGCCGTGCGATGACGCTGGGTCGGGCCGTGCGCGCCGTAGCTTGCGGTGACGCCGGGTCCGGCCGTGCGCGCCGCGCCGTGCCGGGGCGCCGGTCCGCCGCGGTGCTTCAACGGCCCCTGGGAGGTGCGCGACGCGCGTCCCGGGGGCCGTTCGTGTTGCACGGGCCGCGTCCGCCTGTCACGAACTGGTGGAGACCTCTTGTCGGCCGGGGTGAACCCTCCCTAGCCTCCTGCCTGTTGTGCATCACGAAACGTTCGTTGCGCAAGGTGCAACGCCAACTCGCGGGAGTCCCTTCGTGAAGCTCTCCGTCCGTGTCGCCGCCCTGACGGCGGTACTCACCCTCGCCGCGCTCAGCGCCACCGGCTGCGCGCCGTCCACCGCCGACAACAGCGCCGAGCGGGACGAGAAGATCGGCACCCTGCGTGTCTGGCTCTTCCAGGAGGTCGGCAACGCACCGAAGGAGCGGGTCGTCGACGAGGCCGTCGCCGCCTTCGGCAGAAAGCACCCGGGCGTCGACGTCCAGGTCACGTACATACCCGTCGACACCCGCGCCCAGAAGATCAAAGCGGCCTTCAACGATCCGAAGAGCGCGCCCGACCTGATCGAGTACGGCAACACCGACACCGCCGGATACGTCCGGGACGGCGGACTCGCGGACGTGACCGGGGAGTTCGGCGACTGGGCCGAGACCAAGGACACCGACCCGACGGCAAGGGAGTCGGTCACCGTCGGCGGCAAGATCTACGGCGCCCCGCTGTTCGTCGGCGTACGGGCGCTGTACTACCGCACGGACGTCTTCCAGGAGCTCGGCCTCGAGCCGCCCACGACCCTGACCGGACTTGCGGAGACGGCCCGGACCGTCCGCGCGAAGCGGCCCGAGCTCTACGGACTCGCGGTCGGCGGTGCCTACACCTACGGCGCGCTGCCCTTCATCTGGGCCCATGGGGGCGAACTCGCCCGCCGGAAGGGCGGTTCGTACGGGTCCGCCCTCGACAGCCCGGCCGCCCGGAAGGGCATCAAGGCCTACACGTCGCTCTTCGGTGACGACAACTGCCCGGCGGCGAAGTGTGCGGGGATGGGCGGCAACGACACGGTCACCGCCTTCGCCTCCGGCAAGGCGGCCATGGCGATCGGCGGCGATTTCAGCCACCAGGCCATGGAGGACGGCAAGGTCAAGGGCACGTACGCGGTCGTGCCACTGCCGGGCGTCACGGCGGGCGAGATCGCTCCCGCCTTCGCCGGCGGCAACAACCTCGGCGTCCTCAAGAGCAGTTCGCACCGCACCCTGGCCGTGGACCTGATGAAGACCCTGGCCGGGAAGAGGACGCAGGAAAAGCTCTTCGAGGCGATGGGCACGCTGCCCACCTTCACCGATGTCCGGGAAGCGGTCGCGCGGAAGGAGCCGTTCGTCGCCCCCTTTGTGAAGACCCTTGACGCGGGTACGAAGTTCGTCCCCGCCTCACCGGGCTGGGCGGAGATCGACAGCTCGCTGGTGCTGCCGACGATGTTCCAGGAGATCGTCCGGGGCGACGAACAGGTGGGACCGGCCGCACGGGACGCGGCCCGGAAGATGGACGAGGCCTTCCAGCGGTGAGGTCCGCACTCCGTACCGCAGCGGCCACCGCACCCCGTACCGGAACCGGTGTCACGGGCGGGGGCGGGTGGACGCCCTGGCTCTATCTCGCCCCCGCGCTGGTGGTCCTGGGCGGGCTGCTGGTCTACCCGATCTACCAACTCGGGCTGATCTCCTTTCTCGAGTACACCCAGGCCCAGGTCAGCGGCGGTGAACCGACCACCTTCCGCGGCCTGGGCAACTACGCGGAGCTCTTCGGCGACGGACAGTTCTGGCAGGTGCTCCTGGCGACCGTGCTGTTCGCCGCGGCCTGCGTGGTCTCGACCCTCGCCGTCGGCTGCGCGCTCGCCGTACTGCTCACGCGCGTACGGGCCGTACCCCGGCTGGCTCTGCTGCTCGCGGCGCTGGGGGCCTGGGCCATGCCCGCCGTCACCGGTTCCACCGTCTGGGTGTTTCTCTTCGACCCGGACTTCGGACCGGTGGACAAGGTCCTGAGCTCTGTCGGGCTGAGCGGATTCGACGGCTACGCGTGGACCTACGACCGCTACAGCGCCTTTCTGCTCGTACTGCTCGAAGTCGTCTGGTGTTCCTTCCCGTTCGTGATGGTGACGCTCTACGCGGGCATCAGGGCCATTCCGGGTGAGGTGCTGGAGGCCGCCTCGCTCGACGGCGCCTCGGCGTGGCGGATCTGGCGCGGTGTCATGGCACCGATGCTGCGCCCGATCCTGGTCGTGGTCACCATCCAGTCGATCATCTGGGACTTCAAGGTCTTCACCCAGATCTATGTGATGACCAACGGCGGCGGTATCGCCGGACAGAACCTCGTGCTCAATGTCTACGCCTACCAAAAGGCGTTCGCGTCCTCGCAGTACAGCCTCGGATCGGCGATCGGCGTCGTCATGCTGCTGATCCTGCTGGCGGTGACGCTGGTTTATCTGCGGCTTCTGCGACGACAGGGAGAGGACCTATGACCTTCTCGCCGCCGGCGCGGGCCGTAACGGGGCCGGAGCAGCCGAGGACGGGCTCCGGAACCGGTCCGGACCGGGGAACGGAAGCAGGGAGGACGATACGGAGGCGGGCAGGCGGGCGGATCCACCGGCCGTGGCGGGCGGCCGCCGACGCCACCGCGCTGCTGGTCGCCGCCGCGGTCGCCTTCCCGCTCTACTGGATGGTCCTCTCGGCGTTCAAACCCGCTGGTGAGGTGCGGTCCGCCGAGCCCCGGCCCTGGACCCTCCACCCCTCCCTGGACGCCTTCCGGCGCGTCCTGGAACAGCAGGACTTCGGGCGCTACTTCCTCAACAGCCTGGCCGTCGCGGGCACGGTCGTCATCGTCTCCGCGCTGATCGCCTTCCTGGCCGCGACCGCCGTGACGCGTTTCCGCTTCCGGTTCCGCACCACACTTCTGATCATGTTTCTCGTCGCCCAGACGGTGCCCGTCGAGGCGCTGACCATTCCGCTGTTCTTCCTGATGCGGGACCTGGGCGGCACGGTGCCGGGCATCGGCCTCAACACCCTGGGCTCGCTGATCCTGCCGCATATCGCCTTCTCGCTGCCCTTCGCGATCTGGATGCTCCGCGGTTTTGTGAAGGCGGTGCCCGAGGCATTGGAGGAGGCGGCCTGTCTCGACGGCGCGAGCCGAGCCCGCTTCCTGTGGCAGATCCTCTTCCCCCTGGTCTTCCCGGGGCTCGTGGCGACGAGTGTCTTCTCCTTCATCTCCGCCTGGAACGACTTCCTGTTCGCGAAATCCTTCATCATCAGCGCCACGGAGAATTCCACCCTGCCGATGGCCCTGCTCGTCTTCTTCAAACCCGACGAGAACGACTGGGGCGGGATCATGGCGGCGTCGACCGTGATGACCCTGCCCGTCCTGGTCTTCTTCGTCCTCATACAGCGCCGCCTGGTTTCCGGCCTCGGCGGCGCGGTGAAGGACTGAACGCATGCAGCTGATCCCACGGCCCCGCCGGGTGCACGACGGGCCCGCCGGCACCCCGTACCCCCTCGACGACCGGACGTGTGTCGAGGCCCGGCCCGGCACGGAAGGGACCGCCCGCTGGCTGCGGTCCACCGTCGGGGCCGCGACCGGCCTGCCGCTCCTGCCGGGCGGTGCGGACGACCGCCGTATCGTGCTGGGCCTCGATCCCCGCGTGGCGCGGGACCTGGGGCCGGAGAGCTACCGGCTCAGCGTGGACGGCATCCGCGTCGAGATCGCGGCCGCCGACGCGGCCGGTGCGTTCTGGGGAGCCCAGACGCTGCGTCAGCTGATCTCACCGGGAGCGGACGCCTTCCGGCGGGCGCCGCTCCGTCCCGGGCGCGGCTGGTCCGTACCGTGCGTGGCGATCGAGGACAGCCCCCGCTTCGCCTGGCGCGGGCTGATGCTGGATGTGGCCCGGCACTTCATGCCGAAGGACGGCGTGCTGCGCTATGTCGACCTGCTCGCCGCGCACAAGCTCAACGTGCTGCACCTGCACCTCACCGACGACCAGGGCTGGCGGATCGAGATCCGGCGCCACCCGAGGCTCACCGAGGTCGGTGCCTGGCGGGAGCGCACCCGGTACGGGCACCGGGCCTCGCCGCTCTGGGACGAGCGCCCGCACGGCGGCTACTACACCCACGACGACATCCGGGAGATCGTCGCGTACGCCGCCGAGCGGCATGTCACCGTCGTCCCGGAGATCGACATTCCCGGCCACTCGCAGGCGGCCATCGCGGCCTACCCGGAGCTGGGGAACGTCGATGTCCCCGCCGCGTCCTCGCCCCCGCCCTCCGGCGTCTGGACGACCTGGGGCATCAATCCGAACGTCCTCGCCCCCACCGACGACACCCTCCGTTTCTTCGAGGGCGTCCTGGAGGAGGTCCTCGACCTCTTCCCCAGCCGCTTCGTCCACCTCGGCGGCGACGAGTGCCCCCAGGACCAGTGGAAGGCATCTCCGGCCGCCCGCGCCCGTATCGAGGAGCTGGGGCTGAGGGACGAGGACGGGCTGCAGAGCTGGTTCATCCGGCACTTCGACCGCTGGCTCGCCGACCGCGGCCGCCGGCTCATCGGCTGGGACGAGATCCTGCAGGGCGGGCTTGCCGACGGGGCGGCGGTCTCCTCCTGGCGTGGCTACGCGGGCGGGGTCGCCGCAGCGCGGGCAGGCCACGACGTCGTCATGTGCCCCGAGCAGCAGGTCTAT